>JBDKTH010000380.1:0-9208 GCA_039680305.1 Thermoguttaceae bacterium
CCTTTCGCCCCCTGGGGGGCTCATAGACTCTCATAACACATGGATCAGTTCAAGGGGAGCATTCCAGAGGGATCCCCAACGTGGCCTTCGGACTGCACCGGAGTAATATTCTCAACTCTATTTCCGCTAACAGAACTCGCCGCCGGCAGCTCGTTGGTTTTCTGACTGGCCCGGCTCTTCGCTCGAACATCAATCAACCCGACAATGACTGAGGCGGAATCTAGCATGCCCCTCGGCGGCCAATCCCACGCCTCTGGGTCTCGATACTCAATTGGATCGCAAGGCGGACTATCGCACATTTCCTCCAATGCCAACTTAAGCTCGACTAATGGCCTTGCATCGATGTTCCATGAATCGGCCAGAAGAGCGAGCTTCGAAAGACAATCGAGGAAACCGATTGGCCAGTTAAAGCTTCTCGATTTGATCGCATAGTCCCCCTTTTCCCAACAAGAAACCATCTCCAGAACATCATTAAGGTGTTGGCTTGGTAGACCGTTACACGATGCTATTGGCAGAATCGACGCTTCTCGCAACCTGCGAGCTTCATCGGCATTCTCTAACGCAGCAACTGCAAGACGGTAGAAACCGTCCCGTTCGATATCCTCCTTCGGCATCCCATCAAGCTTGGCCTCTACTCGTCGGGCTCGACGACTAAGCACGAGATAGCGTCCCGGAGTCTCGCGGGCCTCGGACTCGCTCTCCAGCCGCGACGTTGCGTTGGTGCTGAAGGCTTCCTTGTCCTCCAGCTCTACTGCCTTCTGAACAGCCTTCGCCTCATCGGCCGTCAAGTCCTGTAGACATGGCAACACGTCCCAACCATCAAGTGGCCCTCGGCAATCTGTGGAGGTGATTCTCTCGACATACACTAGGAGAAAGTAGTCTTGCCTTTCCATGGTACCTACCCTTGGGGCAGGCCAGCTGGCGACCGTGGCGGTAGGTGGTGCCACAGCTGCCGGCCGGACCGTTCGACGGGGATCAGCCGTCTGCCCGTTGCTCGTGTTGCTCATCCGATCTTCCGCATGATCTCCTCTGCCAGCGAAAGATTCTTCTCCGCGTAGACTTCACTCACGTTCATGTGCGAATGCCCAAGGACCGCTTGCACCGGTTCCAGTCCGCCAAACTGCGCCCGGATCTTGGTGGCCGCCGCGTGCCGGAGTTGATTGGGGGCCCAATGGGCGATGTCGTGCTTCTGGCAAGCCAGGGCGATCGCCCGGTGATAGGTCCGCGTGGAGTAGTAGTCGTGGGCCTGCACCTTGGGCTTGCGTCCCCGGCGTCCACGGGAAGGACTGTCCTTCTCCCGGGTGCGCCGGTCACGCCGTTGCTTGGCGACCCATTCCGATGGCGAGAAGCAGTAGGACTCCGGGTCGCGGAGAAGCCACGGCAGAAGGACCGCCTGCGCTTGGGGCCCCAGGAACACGATCCGTTCCTTGCCCCGGTACGCGGTCTTGTGGGACTGGGGCACGTAGCGCCAGACCTCGCCGGAGCGGTCGATGTCGCAAGGACGAATCCGGCAGGCTTCCCCGGGGCGGCAGCCGGTCAACTGCTGCAAGCGGACGATCGCGGCCACGGGGGGCGGCAGGTGGGGCAGGGTTTGGGTGACGATCTCGTCGGCCACCGGCCCGATCGGCTCGGGCTCCCGGGCGGCACTCCGGCCGAGCTTCAACCCGGGGACCGTGGCCAGGGCTTGGTAGACCGGCACGGGAACCAACTCCTGCGACACGGCCCACTTGAACATGCGTTTGATCGCCCCTAGCAGATGGTTGCAGTAGCGACGGGTCTTGCCCGAGGCAGCCAGCTTGTTCTGGATGGCTTGCAGGGCCAGAGGGCCGATGTCCTGTGCGAGGGTCGGGCCGTAGGACTTGCGCAAGATTCGGACCGCGGCCCGGATCCGATCCATCGACCCGGACGGGGAGCCGTCAGGGCTGAGGTAGTAGCCCTCGGCATAGCGTTTGTAGGCAAGACAGAGTTCGGCCACGGTAATGTCGTTCCCGTGGGAAGCTCCCAAGCATCGGCCTGCCGCCAGCCATTCGCCAATCAGCCGGTCATACTCGGTTCGGCTGGCCCGAGAACCGAACGGCCCCAGGTAGAAGTCCCTCCCGTTGAGGGTGACGACCGCCTGCCCAGACGCTTTGTGAAAACGATACCTTGGCGTAGTGTGAACCAGACGCGGCATAGTGCAGAGCCTCCATTTCAGGGCCAAAACGGTATTTACCGTTTTGCTGCCCGGGAAAAGGGGCCGCACTGCCGACCGCCGGCAGGTATCCTAAGGCTAAGATTCGGCGGGGTTTACGTCTCGAGTACCGGAGGTGGGACTTGAACCCACACAGTATTGCTACTACTGGATTTTGAGTCCAGCGCGTCTGCCATTCCGCCACTCCGGCTTATGCAGTCTCTTGGGGGACTGCAAAACACCGATTGTATTTCACCGCCCGAGGATTGACAAGCTACCTGAACTGGGAGTTCAGGGATTCAAGAACGAGCGTCCAACGCCATCGGAACGCCCCCCCTTTTTCTTTCGCGGGCAAGCCAAAAAACCGTTGAAATTGGGCCAGCCGTTGTGCTAGGCTCATCTCCTGGCCGCCGAAAAGGCGAGCCGATTTGATCTTTGACAATTGACGCTTTCGAGAAATTGCCCTCGCGCTTCAGCGTACGGCCCTCCGGCCGACCCCAGCGCCGCTTGGCGGCTGCGCGCAGGGCCCGTGCTCCTTGCAGAGCACGGGTCAGGGACTCTTGGGCACGGAAATCATTCGGGGGGAGGTAAACATAGGTGGTACATATATCTCCGAACTATGTAGACACCCGTGAATTGTGCAACACCTCCCCACTTTCGGGTTAGTTCACTTACGTCTTTTCGCCTAAATGTAACTACCTGAATAACTGGCACTTACGAATGTGCGCCGCGTCGCAAAATTTGCATCACAACACGTGAGGCTTTCCACAATTCTCTCGCTAAACCTGGGGGGCAATCCGCGGAGTGCCGACCGGCGGTGGAGGCGGTTTGGAGGATCATGCCCCCAACTAGAGGAGACTGGCTCACGGGTCGCTCAATTCTCCAAGTTATCGCCGGATGGGTCCTAGCGGAATTCCTCACCCGTTCTTCTCTATGGATAAGAGGAAGAAGCGGGTGAAGTGGAAGAAGACGGGGGCGGCAAAGCACAGGGAGTCGATACGGTCCAGGACGCCGCCGTGGCCGACGACCAGGGTGCCGTAGTCTTTCACCCCGCGGTCGCGCTTGATCGCCGACATCGTCAGCGAGCCGGCCGTGCCCATCAAGGCGATCACCAGCCCCATCCCTGCGGCCATCCAGTAGGGAAACGGGGTCGCCCACCAGAGGGCGGCACCCAAGAGGGCCATGGTCGCGGCGCCCCCCAGCAGGCCTTCCCAGGTCTTCGTCGGGTTGATCGACGGCACGATCACGTGTTTGCTGGGCAACTGCGACCAGGCGTATTGGAGCACGTCGCTCAGCTGGACCATCACGATGAAGTAGAACAGGAGCCGCACCTGGCCGCCCGGGTCGTCGTTTTTCAAATCCAGCGTCAGGAGGGCCGGCGCGTAGCTGAGGCAGTAGACGCAGATCAGCAGCCCGGCCTGAATCTTGGCGCTCCGTTCGAGGAATCGCTTCGGATCGCCGGACAGTGCGATATTGGTCGGGATCAGCAGGAAGGCGTAGACCGGGATCAGGATGCTGTAGAGCCCATACCAGTTCATCGCCACCAAGGCGAACTGGAGCGGCGTGCACAGGAAGAACACCCAGAACAACGTCCGATGATCGCTGGGCCGCGTGGGGGTCAGGGTGATGAACTCGCGCAAGGCCCAAAAGGCGATCAACCAGAAGAGGACCACCGTGGCCGTCAGCCCCATAAGGAACGCCGCCGCCAGGACCGTGCAGAGGACCCACCACGCGCGGACCCGCATCCGGAAGGTCTCGATAATTGCCGGATCCAGGCCGCTATCGACGCGGCGGCGCAAGGCGACCACCACGGCGCTGGCGGCGCCGAGCAAGGTCAGCACCCCGCCGACGAAACTGAGGGTGCGGGCGTCCCAGAACACCAGCACGCCAAGCAGATTGCAGAGCAGAGGATCCATCGGTTTCTTTCGCCGCGCGCTAAATATCCTTGAGCCGTCGCACTGCATCCCGAGCCCGGTCGAGGAACGCCGTCTTCGGCTCGCCCGCCTCCAGCCACATCGGCGGCCCGAAGGTGATGCAGCTCAACAGCGGCACCGGCAGGAACTCGCCCCGGGGGAGGATGCGGTTCATGTTGTCGATATAGACGGGGATCAATTCCAGTTCCGGCCGCTTCTTGCAGAGGTAGTACAGTCCACTCTTGAACTCGCCCACATCGGGCCCCGCACTCCGCCCACCCTCGGGAAAGACGATCAACGAAAAACGGTGGCCGATCTCCTTGAGCATCAAGTCCACGGGGCTCTGGTGGACCTTGATCTCCTTGCGGTCGATCAACAGGGCGTTGAACACCTGGGTGGCCATGTAGCGGCGAACCTTGCCGGCCGTCCAGTAATCCTTGGCCGCCACCGGCCGGGTGTTCATCCGGATCGACGGGGGCAGGGCCGACCAGAGGACGATCGCGTCCAGATGGCTGGTGTGATTGGCAAAATAGACCCGCTGGCAAGCGTCCGGCTGACAGTCGACCCATCGCACGCTGGCACCGCTGAGAATCCTGGCGATTAAGGCCAGTATGGCACCGGTGATGTTGGCTTCCATCCTCAGTTTCGCCAGCTCAACTCCAGGGGAACGGCCAATCACCACTCCCCACTACTGTCTAGGACGACTACATGGCCCCGACTAGTTTTACTCTATGGTAGCTTGCAGGAAGAACCGAGCAAAGGCCTCTCGGGGTCGCTGGACCGGGGGGGAGGGGATTTAAGATTGGGGATTTCGGATTTGGGATTGGGGATTTGCCGTGTTTGCGGGGAGGCGTGGCCCTTGTTGGACGTAGAAGCGATGTCCCAGGGCGTTCGTTCCCTTCTTCCCGACGATTCCCTACGATCGTTGAGTACGGCCCCTGGAGCCGCTTGGAGGCGTGGACTTGGCGGGCTTGCCGGGTACGGTGGGGAATGGATTCAGCGGCGTTGGGAAAGTGGTTGTTGGTGCTCAGGCCGCCTGATCGCGGCGGCGCACGGCGGCGACCTCGCGGTAGACGGCCTCGATCTCGTCGCAGTTGCGGTCCAAGGTGTGCTGGAGGGCCAGCTGCCGGGCGCCTCGACTCATCGGCTGACGGACCGCCGGGCTGAACAGCGGCTCCAGCCGGGCCAGGAAACCGTCGAGGTCCGCCGGATCGTCCAGCACGCAGCCGTCGACCCCGTCGGTCAGCAGTTCCGACACTCCGTTGTACCGGGTCGTGATCACCGGCAATCCGGCCCCCAGGGCTTCCAGCACGACGAGGCTGCAGGGATCGTAGAAGGTCGGCTGCACGTAGACGTCGGCGGCCGCATAGAGCGGGGCCGTGTCCTCGACCGGGCCGATGAAGGTGACCGCAGAGGCCACGCCCAGTCGGGCCGCCGCCCGGTTGGCTCCCCGGAGACGCTTGCCCCCGGCATCCAGCAGATGGACGCGTCGTCGCTCGCGGGTCAACCGACGCATGGCCCGCAGCAGCATCGGCACGCCCTTGAGCGGGAAATTGTGGGCCGCAATGAACAGGAGGAGCGTGTCCTCGTCCACGCCGAGCCGGTAGCGAATCGCCTCGCGCCAGACGGGGCGATTGTCCGGGGTGAATCGCTCCGTGTCCACGCCGTTGGGGATCACGCGGATCTGCTCGGCCGCCACGCCATGCCGCTGGCGGAAGTCGGCCGCCACACGCTGCGACAGGGCCAGCAGAATCCGGCCGTCGCTGACGTACTGCCGGGCCATCAGGATCTCAAACTCGCGGTGGCGAGGGAGCCAGCGGTTGATCGTCCGCTTGGCCGGACGCATCCAGGCGGGCCAGAGCAACAGGTTGTGCTCGTCGACCGCCCGGCGCGAGCCGCCGTGCGGCTGAAACACGTCGCAGTACCAACCGGCCCCCATGTCGTGCACCACATCCAGGGCCAGGGGACGCATCGTCTGCTCGGCGGCTTCCGCGAAGCTGAGCCTGGAGCGGACCCCTTCCAGCGGATGCCGAAGGATTGGCCACTCGGCGACCTGCGGACCAAACCGGCACGCCGCCACGTGGACTTCGTGGCCCCGCTGAGCCATCCGCTGGGCAAACTGGGCAGTCCATTGCTCCAGGCCGCCCCGACGCGGATCGAACTGCTCGACCACCAGACCGATCCTCATGTCCAGCCTCCTTGCCGCTATTGCTCTGACTCTTGGCCGATCACATCCAGGCCTTCCGTGGCAAGGGTGGGGCCCTACGCCGCACGCCGGATAGGCTCCCCCAGGAGTCGGCTCACCTCACGGTACACCATGTCGACGGTCAATTCCCGCATGCAGCGGTGATGGCCCAGGGGGCAGACGGGTTGACGACAGGCGATGCAGTCTAGTTCCAGCCGCAGATCGTTGGCCTCCACGGTCGGGTTCGCACTCCAGATCGGCACCGTCGGCCCCCGCATCGTCACGACCGGCTTCCCCAACGCGGCCGCCATATGTCGTGGCCCGCTGTCGGTCGAAACCATCAGGCGAGTCCGAGCGATACAAGCCTTGCTCGTGCCCAGGTCCAGAGGCTGGTCGACCATCGAGAACACGCGGGGATGGGCGGCTCGCCGGGCCATCGCTGCAGCGGCTTGACGTTCCTTGGGGCCGCAGACGATCAACACGTCGTGGTTCCAGTCGCTCGCGATCCGCTGGGCCAACTCGGCAAAGTGCTCGTAGGGCCAGTTGCGGGCCTCGCCGTTGGAACTGCCCGAATTGAAGACCACCACCCGTCCATCGTCCCGCAGGCCCAGCTTGCTCCACACCTGGTCGGCCGATTGCCGTTCCTGCTCGGTCACGGCCAACTCCAATCGCGGCGATTCCGGGGGACACCCAATCACTTCCGCCAGGGCCAGGTAGTAGGAGACCACGGGGCACTCCACCCGCCGGCCTTCGCTGCGTGGCGGAAAGAGCCGGCCGGTCAGCAGTGGCCCCCGCCCGTTGCGTGCGTAGCCGATCCGTTCCTTAACCCCGCCCAACCAGGCCAACATCGCCTGCCGCAACGAATTGGGCAGCAGCACGGCCATATCGAACTGCTCACGCCGCAACCGCCGCACGAGGGCCCAATGCCGCATCTGCGGATCCTTCGCCTGCGGATGGAAGTACCACTGCTCGTCGAGCCACTTCGTCCCGTCCAGCACGGTGGCCAAATAAGGCCGCATGATCCCCACAATCCGGGCCTGCGATCCAAAGTGGTGCCGGATCGCACGCAACGTCGGCGTGGCCATTACCAGATCGCCAAGCCAATTGGGGAGGAAGATACAGAGTTTCATGAGGTCCCAACGCGCGAACCCATTGCAAAACTACGTTCCAGCGCCCCGGTACCGGGATGGAAGTGGCGTCCAGACCGAGCGGACCATTAAGCACGAAGCTACAAAGCCTAGCGAACCTAGGCGGGGCACCCAGAACGCGTCTGCCCCCAACCGTACCACCAAGCGCAGAGGATAGCCTTCCTTGGGGATCTCACCAAGATCAATTTGCCGAACCCCCGAACGAGCGACGGACTTACGACGCCCGCCGTGGTGCGAACGCGGCAGTGCGAACTTCCCATAACCGCCCCCGAATGGCCTTCCTTGCGGTGCGGAACACCTTAGGCGGCGTTTCGAGCGGCTCCAGAATCCCCAGCTTTCGCTACATTACCAGAACGCCGCGGACGACGTTTCCTGCAAGAGCGCCACCAGCCGCTGCTCCAGCTCGTTCTGGCCAGCGAGGAAGTCCAGGCCGATCGACACCGCCCAGAGGGGACAGGAGCCGAGATGGTCGATCGCCAGTTTGACCAGATCCTTGTGGGTGCAGACGATCGCGGCCACGCCGAGTCGGGCGGCCCAGGTGGTAAGCGACTCGAGGTCCGCGAGCCCGTAGCGATGGTGGTCGGGAAACTCGCGGAAGTCGACCACCTGATACCCACACGCCTGGAGCGTATGGCGGAATCCGGCCGGATTGCCCAGTCCACCAAAGGCGGCCACTCGTTGGCCTCGCAGGGTCGCCAGCGGCTGCTCCTGGCCCGAGGCGGCTAACAGCTTGCGCGGCGCATGGATGACCTCGGCCCAGGCGGCGGCAGGGGCATAGCGCTCGACCTCCCGTCGAATCGCATCCCGGTCTGACGGGTTCAGGATATCGGCCCGGGAGAGCACGACGACTTGAGCCCGGCGCAGCCCGGTCACCGACTCGCGGAGCGTGCCGCGGGGGAAGACGTGGCCGAACCCAAACGGTTCCAAGGCGTCCAGCAACACGATGTCCAGGTCTCGAGCCAGACGGCGGTGCTGGAAGGCGTCGTCGAGGAGGATTGCCTGGACGCCGAACTGGTCGATCGCCTGTCGCGCCGCGGCCACCCGGTCGGGGTTCTGGAGGTGCGGTACGTGGGGGAGCTTTTCCTTCAACTCCCGGGCCTCGTCGTTTTCCTCCCCGTTTGCCGCCCCGTACCCCCGGCTCAGGAGGGCTACTCGCATCTGCCGTCCGCTAAACCACCGCGTCAGCCACTCGACCATCGGCGTTTTGCCCGTTCCGCCTAAGGTCAGGTTTCCGATGCTGATCACCGGGACTGGAACGCGGTGGATCGTGGCCCGCTCGGTGTCGTAGCGGTAGTTGCGCCACCGGACGGCGAGCGTGTAGGGGAGTTCTACCCCTCGCAGGCCAAATCGCAACATGCCGGCCAACAGCCCTCGCCGATGCCCGCTCACCAGTGCGCGAAACTCGGATGGTTGAAACAATGCCTTCTCCCGGCAAATGCCACGCCTCGATTTGTCCCGGATTGTAAGGCAACCCCTCGGAAAGCAGAAGGGAAGAAATGCGGTGCGCGTCGACAGGGCCGAGGATGCTTCCCTGTTGGCCCTGCATTTGCATCTTGTTGGTAGCTTCGGGCGAGATCAAGGATTCGCCGTTGTTTGAGGAAAGGCATCATACCCCATATTGGAGGAAGGATTTTCTCATGAGTATTTTCACCAGCAAACAGTTCAACACGCTCGACGATCTCCTGGTTGATCAGCTATGCGACCTGTACGACGCGGAGCAACAGATCGTCGACGCACTGCCCAAAATGTCACAGGCGGCGCACTCGCAAGAGGTGAAAGACGCGTTCGACCA
>JBDKTH010000554.1:0-13556 GCA_039680305.1 Thermoguttaceae bacterium
GCCCCGTGAGGTCGAAGTCGTGCATGCCCCGTCTGTCGCCGTGTCGCCCAAGTCGCCCATCACGCTCGACTGCCGGATCCTGCTAGTCGAGGACGGCCCCGACAACCAGCGGCTCATCGCCTTCCTCCTGAAGAAGGCGGGGGCCGAGGTGACGATCGCCGAGAATGGGCGGGTCGCGATGGAAAAGGTCCTGGCCGCACGCACTGAATCGGCCGACGCCGACAGTCCTGTGGCCGAAGGCTTCGATCTCCTCTTGATGGACATCCAGATGCCTATCATGGACGGCTACGAGGCCACCCACCGCTTGCGCCGGCTTGGCTATCGCGGCCCGATCGTCGCCCTCACTGCTCACGCGATGAAAGACGACCGCCAGAAGTGTCTTGACGTGGGGTGCGACGACTACCTGGTCAAGCCGCTCGACCGGGAGAGACTCCTGGAGGTAGTCGCCCAGCATACGCTCGCGGCAGGGGTCTGAACTCCGATCTGGACCGTGTCGGCCCGAGATCGGTGCGGCACGCCCCGGCTCTGACGGGGCTGCCTCATCAACGTGGGATTCAGCTATCTCTTCGGCCGGAAAACGTGGCCAGGAACGCGTCGAGGTGCTGGAGGTTGTCGCCGAAGGCCGCGTATTGCATCTGTTGCCGGCAGTCGAGGCATAGCGCGCGACCGCCGACGACCAGCGCCGTGCCGGTTCGGAGCGTTTCCTCGTAAAGGGTCCGATAGCCGCTGAGAAAGGCCACTGGATCGGCGATGTAGGAGACGCTCAACCACAGCAATTGCGGCCGATGATCGCGCATGGCGGCGGTCAATGTCTCAAAGGGGAGCGAGGAGCCTAGCACCTGGACTCGCCAACCGGCCTCGCAGAGCACAAGCCCAACCAGGTGAGCGGCCAGACGGTGGGAATCGTCCTCGGGAGTGCCGCCGAGCGCCAATGGAGCGTCCGGGGCCGGCGGCGGCAAGAGCCTCCGCAGTTCGTAAAAGACGTCCAGGCCGATTTCGCATGCCCGGTGTTCCTGGTAGACTTGCGTCTCACCGTGCTGCCACCGCTGGCCAATCGCCTCAAACACCGGGGCAAGGAGTTGATCCCCGATCGCACTGATCGGTTGTCGGGCCAGATACAGATCGAGAATGATCTGACGGCAGATATCGGCTTGGCCAGTCAGTAAGGCCTCTTTCATCGCCTCTCGTGCACGCTCGATGACCCAGACGGTCTGCCCACTCGTAGCTGGCAGGCCAAGCAGTTCCGGGTGGGCTAAGGTCTGATTGTTGTCGCGGATGAAGGAAAGAACCCCATGAATGGGGAGCCGCCGGTGACCGCCCGCCGTGCGGATGGTCGGCAGCAAACCGCGGTCACACCATCGCTTGAGGGTTGACTCACTCACGCCTAGCGCGCGGGCCACCTGTCTCGGAGTAAAGGCGTCTTTCATGGGCTTGATTTGGACGATTCGCGTGGAGCCCGCTTTGGTCGACATTTCTGCGACTGACAAAAGTTGGAGAGGGGGCATGATGAGAAAAGTGCTTTGCTGCAAGCAGTTGGAACGTTCATGACGGACATATCTCGGCCAAGTGTCACCGAAGCGTCCGGCAGTTCGTGCCGTAGTAGGTGATTCGCTTGCACGAGATGGGCGGATTCTTGTTTTTTCGGAATTGTCCGTCCCCGGAGATTGTTTCTTGACCGCCGTACCCAAGATTCGGCCGGCGCGATCGAATACTCATCAGCGGCCAGGGCAGAAGGGGCAGCTGCCCTGGCCCATTTATCCAGAAGAGGGGGGCGGAAAGAGACCGAAAGGAGCCGCGCGTGGAGACGGCGATTCACACCGAGCACCTGACCAAAATCTATGCCAACCGGGTCGTCGCCGTGAACGATATGACCCTGGCCGTGCCCCAGGGGGCGATCTTCGGCCTCTTGGGCCCCAATGGGGCCGGGAAAACGACGACCCTTCGAGTGCTCCTTGGGCTGGAACGACCCACGGCCGGCCGGGCCACCGTCCTGGGGCAGCCGTGCGGCATCCATGCCGTCGGCGTGCGGAGCCTGATCGGCTATCTGCCCACCCATCCCAAGCTGCCGGGCAACCTCACGCCCGTCGAGTATCTCGACCTGGTGGGCCAACTCTGCCGGCTGCCGCACGAGGTGCGCAAGCCCCGGCTGGTCTCGCTCCTTCGGGCCGTGGGGCTCTTGGGGACCACCGATCAGCGGATCCACACCCTCTCGACGGGCGAAACGACGCGTCTGGGGATCGCCGCCTCGCTGATCGCCGACCCACCCGTGCTGATCTGGGATGAGCCGACCGCGGGCCTCGACCCGGCCGCCCGACGGTTCACCCTCGACCTGATTCGTGAATTGGGAAAGACGCGGACCGTGGTCATCGCCACCCACATCCTCGGCGACATCGACCAGATCTGCGACCATGTCGGCGTGATGCACGAGGGGCGGATGATCTTCTGCGGTCCGATGCGCGACATGAAACGGCGTCTGCGCCGCGACGACTTCACCCTGGAAGTCGAGGGTTCGGCGGACGCCTTGCAGTCGCTCCTGCAAAAGGCCGCGAGCCTGGAGGGCGTGAAGCTCGAACTGCGGGCCGAGCAGACCCTTGTCGTCGAGGTGGCCGAAGGGGGCAACCGCGCCGGGGCCTTGGCCGACGTGCTCCACCTGGTCCACGCCGCGGACCTCTCACTTCTGGCGATCCACTCCGGGCAGAACGAGACCGAGAACGCCTATCTGCAACTGCTCCAAGAGGACGAAGCCCATGGATTCCAACGATTCGAGCTCCACCCTCCGCTCGCGGCTCATGCCGTCGCTGGCGATCGTCCGGTATGAGTTGCGGACCCTGCTGGGCAGTTGGCTCGTGCGCCTGTGGCTGGCTGGCGGCGTCCTCTTGACCCTGCTGATGATCCTGACCAACTGGAACCAGATGCAGACTGCGCCTTTGGTGGCCGTGTTGCTGTTTCCCTACCTCGTTTTCCCCTGGTTCCTGGTCGTGATGGTGTTGGGTGTCGAACCCGTGTCCGGAGCCCGGGTCGAGACGCTCGTCGACGGGATCCTCAGCCGTCCGGTAACCCGCTACGAGTATCTCCTGGCCTCCTGGGCGGCCCGAGTGTTGGTGGTGTTGGCCGGCTATCTAGTCGTCATGCTGCCGGCGATTGCCCTGGTGAGTTTCGCCCATCGCCCGGTCGCCGACGACTCAGTGACCCTCTATGGGCTCCTGGCCGCACTCGGCGTCGTCGGGCTGGTGCTCGTGTTTCAGGTCTCGCTCAGCTTCCTGTTCGGCACGCTCTTGCGCCGACCGCTGTTGGCGATGGTGATCCTTGTGTTCCTCTGGTATCCGGCGAACGTGATTCTGCACACCTTCGCCCTGGAAGAGTTTTCGCCGATCAGCCTCAGCCAGTCACTGCCGACCGTGTTGCGTCAGCCCTGGCACGCCACCGAGGCCCTGGTCCAAAAGACGCCCGACCTGGAACTGGAGGCCCTGGCCCGGCAGACGTCCCAGTTCCTCAGTGTCTTCGGCGGCCCTGCCGCGGAAACGCCCGAGCACAAGCCCGGCTTCTTCGAGAAGAACAACTATCGCGACTTTTCCCTGCTCCGCGTGATCCTTGGGTATGGCGTTCCCTCGCTCGCCTCCGTGGGCCTGGCCACGCTGTGCTTCTCGCTGCGTGATTTGTAATGACCTTCTTCGCGACATCCTTTCCAGGAGAATACCGTATGCTTCGGAGCCTCATCGTCGCCCTGACCGCGAGTGTAACGATCTTGCTGTTGCCGGTGCGTGCTACGGCCGAACCGCTCGCGCCGGTCAGCCAGTGGGTGCCCCCGGATGCGGTGCTGGCCTTGGAGATCACCGAGCCCAAGGCCGTGTTGGATCTGGCCACCGATCCGCAAGTGATCCAGACCGTAACCTCGCTTTCTGCCTACCAGAAGGCCGCGAAGGAGACGAAGTTCCGCGAGTTCCTCACAGGAGTCGCGTTCCTGGAATCGCGGCTCGATGCGAAATGGCCCGCGG
Organism: Thermoguttaceae bacterium; assembly: GCA_039680305.1. Lineage (GTDB taxonomy): Bacteria > Planctomycetota > Planctomycetia > Pirellulales > Thermoguttaceae > JBDKTH01. The sequence continues at coordinate 3,996 of JBDKTH010000554.1, forward strand.
GCCTGCACAAACTGCTCGACGGCGGCGTGGTCCTCTCGGTCCATCCGGAGAATGGAGTCCTGCTGATCACTGAGGCCAAGGACGAAGACCTGTTGCGCAAGCTGCATGAGGTGATCATGGCCTTCGCCAAGGGGGAGGCCAAGAAGGCCGACAAACCGGAACGGGTCGTATCGAAAGAGTACCAGGGCGTGACCGCCTGGACGTTTGGTGGCGACGAGGCCCACGCGATCGTCGACAACCGCCTGATCGTGGCCAACCGGCCGTCGCTCCTCAAGGCCGTCCTCGACCTGCGAGCCCGCGCCGGCGGCGAGAGTCTCGCCTCGCTGCCCGCGTTTCAGGCCGCCAAACAGGCCGTCGGGGCCAAGTCCGTAGGCGTGGCGTTCGTGAACCTGGAGGTCTTCAAACAGCTTCCGCAGATCCAGTACGCCCTGGAGAAGAACGAGAACCCGATGGCCTCGCTGCTCTTGGCCGCAGTCGCCGAGACGCTGCGTAAGGCGAACTGGCTTGGGCTGGGGCTCGACGTTGGCAAGAAGACCCTCACGCTTAGGGCAACGACCGACGTCCGGGCGACCGGCGACACACCCCAGACCGCCTTCACACTCCCCGCCCAAGCCGACGGAGCCATGCCCAACCTGTCCGTGCCCGGCCAGATCGCCGGCCTGAGCTTCTATCGCGATCTGCACCGCTTCTATGCGGCCAAGGATCAACTGTTCCCCGAGCGGACCTCGGGCCTGATCTTCTTCGAGAACATGATGGGGATCTTCTTCAGCGGACGCGACCTGACCGAAGAAGTCCTGGGGGAAACCCAGCCGGAGATCCGGTTGGTCGTGAGCCAACAGCGATACGACGCGTCGGTCGGCACGCCGCGGGTCCAACTCCCTTCCTTCGGCGCGATCTTCCGTCTACGCCACCCGGAGAAGGCCGCCCTGATGGCCGAAGAGGCCTGGCAGAAAGCCGTCGGATTGGTGAATGTCACGCGGGGCCAGAAAGCCGAGGCCGGCCTGATCTTCGACCGGGCCGAGTACAAGAACGTGCGGTTCAGCGTGGCCTACTTCCCCTCGCTTGAAGAGAAGGAGAAGTCGGACCTCGACATCCGCTTCAATTTCCGTCCGGCCCTGGCACGCGTGGGCGAATACCTCGTCTTGACCTCGACCGAAAACCTGGCCAAGGACCTGATTGACGCATTGAACAAGGAGACCGCCGAATCGGTCAAGGCCCTGGCCCAGACCCACAGCCTGGTTGAGGTCCATGCGGCGAACCTGGCCGCCGTGCTCGAAGCCAACCGCGACACGCTGATCCGCAACAATATGGTGGAAAAGGGCAACACCCAACAACAGGCGGAGACCGCGATCGATTTCTTCGTGGCCCTGGTCCGCCACCTGGGCCGGGCGAAACTCGAGGTCGGCAGTCCTGATGGGCAGCCGCAGGCGAGCTTGGAGGTCGAACTTAATCTGCCTTGAAGGCGGAGAAGAGGGTTCAGGGTTCTCTGACACGAGGGAGATTCCGATGCTGGTCAATCATTCAACCGATCCCGCCTGGGCGTGGGCTCGTTACGAGCCAACCGCCGAGCGACCCTGGAGCCTGCGCCATGCCGGGCATCTCTATCGCCGGGCGGCCTTCGGGGCCTCCTGGCCGCAACTCGAACAGGCCCTCCGCGACGGCCCGCAACGCTCGATCGACAAGCTGCTGAAGCCCGAGGCCGACGTGGCCCAGTTCCAACACCGCTTCGATGCGTTCGAGGCCGACGCCCGATCCGGTGCCGACGCCCTACGCGCCTGGTGGCTGCGGCGGATGCTGGAAACGCCGCAGCCTCTGCTGGAGAAGATGACGCTATTCTGGCACGGGCATTTTGCCATCAGCGCTGCCAACGTGGAGAGCGGCCCGCTCATGACGCAGTACCTGCGTTTGCTTCGCAGCCAGGCCTTGGGACGCTTCGATCGACTGCTGGAGGCCATCACGCGGGAACCGGCCGTGCTCAAAGGGCTCGAGGCGGCGGCCAATCGCCGCGCAAAGCCCAGCGAGAGTCTGGCCCAGGCAATCCTGGAGCCATTCAGTCTGGGGACGGGGCGGTGCTCGGCTCAGGACGTGCGCGAAGCGGCACGAGCGTTCACCGGTCAGTTCGTGCTTCACGACGAGTATCGCTTCATCGATCGCGAGTACGACTCCGGCACCAAGAAGATTCTCGGAAAGGAAGGACCCTGGAAGGGGGCGGACGTGGTGCGGATCGCGCTCCGGCAGCCAGTCGTGGCACGTCGGATCGTTGGCAAGCTCTATCGCTGGCTCATTTCGGAGTCGGAGCCGCCGGACGAGACGCTCCTGACGCCGCTGGCCGAGACGTTTGCCAAGGACTACGATGTGGGACGCCTGGTCGAGACGATGCTCCGCTCCAACCTGTTCTTCTCGGCCACGGCGTATCGCCAGCGGATCAAAAGCCCGGTGGAGTATGCTTTGGGGATCGTCAAGGGGCTCGATGGTCTGGTCCCCACCGCGCCGCTTGGCGAGCACCTGGCCTCGCTGGGGCAGAATCTTTGTTATCCGCCGACCGTCAACGGTTGGGAAGGAGGCCGGGCGTGGATCAATCGCGCCACGCTGGTCGGCCGTGCCAACCTGGCCCAAGCCCTCCTGGCCGGCGCGGATCCGTACGGCGATGCGCTGAACCCGAAAACCGCGGCAGAAAAGCTCGGACGCACCGACCCGGAAACGGCCGGTCGATGGCTGCTCGACGTGTTCCTCCAGGGGGACGTGAGTCCGGGCGTCGTCGAGCGATTGCAGCAAGGGGCGGCCAGCGGCGAGGCCGTGCCACGCCTCCAACGATTCGCCCACGCCCTTGTCGCGCTGCCCGAGTACCAGTTGGCTTAGAACGTAGGGAGCCCAACCTTATGTCCACGACCCGACGTGATTTCCTGACGCATTCCCTGGGAACGTCGGCCTTGTTGTCGCTGTTCCCCGCGGTGCCGGCATTCCTTCACTCCACGGCCGCAGCGGCGGAGACTCGACGCAATACTAGCGATACGATCCTGGTGGTCGTGCAGCTTGCCGGAGGGAACGACGGTTTGAACACCGTGGTCCCCTATGGCGACGACCTGTATGCCAAGAACCGGCACACGTTGCGGCTCTCGGCCAAGGAGGTCCTCAAGATCGACAAGCTCTTGGGATTCCATCCCGAGATGAAAGGCTTTCGGCGGCTTTTTGACGAAGGGCTGTTGACCGTGGTCCAAGGCGTGGGCTATCCGAATCCCAATGAATCCCACGACACCTCGATGCGGATTTGGCAAACGGCCCAGCCTGAGCGGCCGGAGTGTCAGACCGGCTGGCTGGGGCGCACGGCCGACATGCTTGCCTGTTCCGACCAGGCCGACATTCCCGCCATGTTCGTCGGGCAGATCGCGCGGCCATTGACGTTGAACGCCCAGCGGACGATTACTCCTTCGGTGCGAACGCTTCCCGACGCGCTGCTTCGCCTCCCGACGGGCCCCGAAGCGGACCAAGCCCGGCAGCGGCTCGTTGAGGCGGCATCCCTGCCACGAACCGATAGCCAAGACCCGCTCTTCCAGTTCGTCGCCCAGCGCACGGCAACCGCGTACGCTGTGAGCGAGAGGATTAGCCGGGTTGCCCAGGCTTCCACGACCGCGGAATATCCCCCATCTCAACTCGCTGGGATGCTTCGCACGATCGCCCAACTCATTCGCGCCGACCTCGGTATCCGGATCTACCACACGGAACTTGGGGGCGCGGAGCCGGGCGGGTTCGACAATCACGCCAACCAGCGCGACAACCACGCGGCCCTGCTGCGGCAATTGTCCGATGCGGTGGCCGCTTTTGTCGATGACCTCCGCCGCGACCGCTTGCTGGATCGAGTGGTGCTGATGACCTTCTCCGAGTTTGGTCGGACCGTCGCCGAAAACGGCCGTCGCGGGACGGACCACGGCTCGGCCGCCCCGCTGTTCCTGGCCGGCGGCAGGTTCCGCGGTGGTTTGGTGGGCCCCCATCCGATTCTTGGGGAATTGGAGAAGGGTGGCCTGAAGCACCACACTGACTTCCGACGCGTCTATGCCACTCTCCTCGACCGTTGGCTCGGCATCGACAGCCTCGCTGTGCTTGGGGGCAAGTTCGAGCCGCTAGAGCTCTAGGTCGATTCTCCAAGTTATTCCTGGACGGGGCCGAAAGGGAACTCCATCGGACTTTTTCGGTGGGGTGGACTGCTCCGTTGGCGGTGATTTTGTCGGTTTGGCTAAACTCTTTGGCTGCGATCGCTCGATATGTGGCCAACACCACCGAGAGTATGCGCTCTCGAGAATCGTTGTTCGCCGTTGTCGCAGGTTTGACCGGCGTCCCAAACCGGCAGTATGGGGGCCCTTGGATGGGGATTGGGCTAATTATCGTCGCCACTCTCGCGAGCAGCTTGGTGCTGACGCCTTTGGTGCGGCGGCTCGCTTGGCGGGCCGGGGCTGTCAGCTATCCCGACGGAATCCGCCGACTCCATGCTCACCCAATGTCATTGTGGGGGGGCGTTGCCGTCTACGGGGGGCTCGTGGCAGGCGTTGTCACGAGTGTGCTTCTGGGACGATTCATCGGAGCTGAGATTTCTCTGACCGTGTCATTGACGATCTGCGCCGGCCTGATTTGCCTGGTCGGCATGATCGACGACCGATTCTTCTTGACCGCGAGAGGAAAGCTCCTCGGCCAGATCCTGGCCGTATCGCCGATGGTCATGGTCGGGCCGAGCATCGAGTGGATCAGTTGTTTTGGCGGTGAAATCAGCCTTGGTTGGTTCGCGGTTCCCTGGACCCTCGGCTGGCTCTTGCTCGGGATGAACGCCCTCAACCTGCTCGATGGAAGTGACGGTCTGGCCTCGACCGTCGGGATTCTGATTTCGCTGGCCGTAGCGGTGGTGGCCGCCGCGCAGGGCTTGGCCGCCGTGGCGATGCTCGCCCTCGTGATGGCCGTCGCCGTGGCCGGTTTTCTCGTCTACAACCTTCCGCCGGCCCGGATCTACCTGGGCGATAGCGGGAGCACCTTGATCGGGTTCATGGCGACTTCCCTGGCAATGCACGTCTCCTGTATCTGGCCGGGGACGATGGATCTCCCGGTGTTCGGGCTGCTGCTCTTTGTGCCGCTGTTCGACACCAGTTTGGCGATTCTCCGCCGTACGTTGAAAGGACAGGCGGTCTGGACGGGGGACCGTGGTCATCTGCACCACCAACTTCAAGATCGCGGGTTCACTGCCACCAAGATTCTCCTGGTGTTGGGCGGTCTGGGCCTGGCGGCCGGCCTGGCTGCTTGTGCCGCCGTGTGCTGGCACCAGGAACTGCTGGCCACCTTGGCCTTGGCCAGCCTGACGGGCCTGTTGATCTACCGTCAGTGGATTGCACGCCAGGAATGGCTGCTCCTGGTGCGACTCCTCCACCAATGGAGTGGTGCCTCGCTACCAAAACCCTCGGCGTTGCCGCCCGCCGTTCAACCGGAATGGGTTCTTCGTCCGTTGGTCTTGGACGAGCCGATGCAGACGCCGTCGCCGGTCGGCGATAGGGTTCATCAGGAGCGCCGGGCGGCCTAGGGCGATCTTGATCGCCAGAACGCCTTCTGCTACTGTCTGCCCCTCGCTCCCGCTTTTGTCTGGTGGCCGGTCGCTTTGTGGGGCGACTTGCCTCTGAATCGCCATGCTCGATCCAACGCTTCTTGTCTTTACCCCCAATGACCGGGATGGCGGTGGCCATTTTTCTTAACGTCGCGGCCTGCTCTGGCCGAAGAATAGGATGCACTGGAGGATCGATTAACGTGCACTCCGCTGAACGATAATCAAGGACTCATCGGTTGCAGTCCTGCTTGAGCGGGGGAGTACTCCAAGTAAGGAGATGGAGACGATGAAGAGGGCTTCGGCGATTCGTCGGTTCGTGGTTAGCTTGGCCGTGGTAGGGATGTGCCTGCCGAGCGTGGCATTTGCCGCATCGCCGGAGACTCCGGTGGTGACCGATGTGAAACTCCAGGAGGGCGTGGTCCTGGTCGGGTTCGCGGTTGACGACCAAGGGGCGCCGATGGCGGGAATCCCCGTCTCCTTGCGGTCCAACGGCCAGGAACTCGCGGTGGGCGTGACGAATCCCGATGGCATCTTCGCCTTCCGCGGCGTGCACCAGGGGATTTACCAGGTAGCCTCGGGCAAGAGCGTGGGGACGTTCCGCGTCTGGACCGTTGAGACGGCTCCGCCCGCCGCTCAGCAGGCGGCCCTGGTAGTCGTCACCGATGGCGTGGTTCGCGGTCAGAGCCGGATGGGCTCCATTCTGACCAACCCGCTGGTGATCGGTGCTGGCATCGCCACAGCGATCGCCGTTCCGGTGGCCGTTGCCAATCACAACCGGCACTCCTCTAGCAACTGATCGCGGTCTTCGCGGGGGATAGCAGGGGGGCGGTGGCGAATCGAGTGTGACGGTCAATGCGAATCCTCTTTCTGAGTCACTACTATCCGCCGGAGGTTAACGCGCCTGCCACGCGGACCTCCGAGCACTGTATTCGTTGGGCTCGCGCAGGTCATGACGTCACCGTCGTGACCTGCGTTCCCAACTGCCCCACCGGCGCGGCGTATCCGGGCTACCAGAACCGGTTGCGCCCGCAGGTCGAATACCTCGATGGCGTGCGCGTGGTCCGCGTCTGGACATTCTTGGCCGCCAATGCCGGCGCCCGCCGCCGGATCGTCAACTTTCTCTCCTATCTTGTCAGCGCGGTCCTCGTGGGCCTGCGCCTTCCCCGTCCCGATGTCGTCGTCGCCACCTCGCCGCAGTTCTTCTGTGGCTGGGCCGGCGTGCTCGTCGCCTGGTTGCGCCGGATTCCCTTCGTCCTGGAAATTCGCGATATCTGGCCCGAGTCGATCCAAGCCGTCGGCGCGCTCCGCGGCCGCCTGTTTCTCCGCCTTCTCGAACGGTTGGAACGCTGGATGTATCGGGCCGCCGACCACATTGTCGCGGTCGGCACCGGCTATCGCGATCGGATTCTCCTGCGGGCGGACGTAGCGGAGCGGATCTCGGTAATCACCAACGGCGTCGACCCGCAGCGGTTCACCCTTCAGGACGCCGACGCTGAGTTTCTCCACACCTGGAGACTCGACGGCCGTTTCGTTTGCTCCTACATCGGCACGATCGGCATGGCCCACGGTCTAGAGGTCGTGCTCGAGGCGGCCAAACTCCTCGAGCGTCAGGGCCGCAAGGACATCTGCTTCTGCCTGGTCGGCGACGGGAGTGCCCGCCAGCGTCTGGAGGCCGCCGCCCACGCCGCCGCCCTCGACGAGCTAGTGATTTTTACCGGGCAGCAGCCCAAGGACCGGATTCCCGCGATCCTGGCCAGTTCCAACGCCTGCCTGGTGCATTTGAAGAAGTGCGAACTGTTCGAGACAGTGATCCCCTCGAAGATCTTCGAAACGATGGCGATGGGCCGCCCGATCATCATGGGAGTCCGCGGTCCCGCCCGGGACATCGTCCTCGAGTCCGACGCCGGCCTGGCGATGGACCCCGAGTCGGCCGAGTCGTTGGTGGCCACCGTCACCACGTTGGCCGACAACCCCCAGCTTACCTCCCGTCTGGGCCACAGTGCTCGCCAACGCGTGCTAGCAGACTTCAACCGCGACGTGCTAGCTGGCCGGTTCTTGCGGCTGATGGAGGAGATGATCGGCGAACCGGGGACGATCGAGTTCTCCCGCGACACCGACCAGTCCCGCAAAGCGGCGTAGAGTTGCTTCCGGACGACCTCCAGGCATCTCTTGCCGTCTGCATGGGGGGGCTCTGGTGGGAAGGAATGTCTCTTGACGGTGCTGCCGGAGGCCGCTATTCTCCCCGCCGACCGTGCCTTTTCACCCAGCGGTGCTTCTCTACGAACGCCGGAAGGGGCATAGAGTCTTTCGTTGTCGTGCCGGAGATCTTTCGCGGAGGCAAGGACCGGCGATTGGCAGGCCAGATAGTTGGCTAGCAGCGTCAGGCGGTCGCCTTCGAAACTCATGTCCCCATCCTGGCAATGCCAACCCTTAGTGTCAAGAGAACGGCGTATGCGTGCTGCCCCCGCTCGCTGCGCCCTTATTGGGACCGCGTGGAGACGTCACCGCTTGGCTCGCGACTTGCGCGGGGCGCATTCTGGTCCCTGACGGGGACGGCGATTTCGCAGGGCTTGACGCTGCTGGCCTCGATTCTCGTGGCGCGGATCCTGGGCAAAGAAGACTACGGCCAGTTGGGGATTATCCGCAGCACAGTAGGGATGTTTGGGGTGTTCGCCGGCCTGGGACTTGGATTGACGGCCACCAAGCATGTGGCCGAGTTTCGGCAGAGCGACCCGCACCGTGCCGGGCGGATCATGGCCCTTTCGGCAGGCGTTGCGGCAGGGACTGGCCTGGTGGCCGCTCTTGTCCTGCTTCTGTTTGCCCCCTGGCTGGCCGAACACACCCTGGCGGCGCCCTCGCTGGCCGGACCACTCCGTGTGGGCGCTCTGATGCTGCTGTTGAGTGCGATGAACGGGGCCCAAACGGGAGCCTTGGCTGGCTTCGAAGCCTTCAAGATGATCGCCCAGGTCAACCTCGCGGTCGGCCTGTTGTCCTTCCCGATGCTTCTTGTCGGAGCCTCATACGGCGGTCTGACGGGCACGGTCTGGGCCTTGGTCCTGAACTTAGCCTTCGCCTGGGCCCTCAATCACCTGGCCCTGCGCCGTAAGGCTGCTCAGGCCCAGGTGCCTTTTCGCCTCACCGGTTGTCTGCGCGAATGGCGAGTCCTGGGGGCCTTTGGGCTTCCGGCAGCCCTCTCCAGTCTGCTCGTCGTTCCCACAACCTGGAGTTGTGGGGCGATGCTCGTCAACCAGCCGGGAGGCTATGGGGAGATGGGAGCCTTCATGGCCGCTCAGCAATGGTTCACGGCCGTGTTATTTGTCCCCAGTGTCGTTGCCTCCTCGATCCTTCCCATTCTCTCGCAGCAGCGAGGCAGCGGACAGGATGTCGACTCCATCAAGCTCCTTAGCTTTTCGATGGCGGCCAACTTCTTGGCCGTCGCTCCGGTGGTACTCGTCGGCTGTCTACTCAGTCCTTACCTCATGACGTTGTTCGGTACAGGGTTCTCCTCAGCTTGGCCAACGCTGACGATCGTTCTGATCACGGCAGGCCTCCTGGCGGTCCAGCAGCCTGTAGGTCAGCTGATTGCCGCGAGCGGCAGAATGTGGTTGGGACTCGCCATGAACTTGGCGTGGGCCGCCGTTTTCGTTGGCGTGGCCCACCTTCTCATTCATTGGGGGTCCATAGGTCTGGCGACCGCTCAAATGGTGGCCTATCTGGCTCACGCAGTGTGGACATTTGCCTTTGCGTTTCAGCAAGTCAAAAACGGATCTAGAGGGACGATTGCATGATAACAGGTGAGTCTAGAGGCATCGATCATCCCAGAACCGCCGATTGGGAGACAAACGCGCGACTGGAACGATCTGTCTTCGAACGTTCCGGCCTTGCCGCATGTTCCGATCTGGCAGATTCCGAGTGTCGGGCGTTGATGTCTATTCTGGAGCGTGAGCAGGAGGCGTTTCTCGCTCAGGAATCAAGCTTCCGCA
>JBDKTH010000608.1:0-4861 GCA_039680305.1 Thermoguttaceae bacterium
AAAGGAGCAGATCGTCGGTTCCTGGCTCAAGACCGCGGCCGGCGAGCCGCTAGACACTCCGACCGACTGGGGCTACGGCAAGCCAACAATCTACTGGGACGCCGACTTGCAGAAAGAGTTGATCTTCGGCAAAGCAATCCGAAAATACCAGGGTGCTGCCGAGTGGTCGATCCCGGCTTGGTCGTTTGTTCCCATCGATCTCTTGGGCGACTGGCGCGAGGAACTGCTGGAGTTCACCAAGACGGGCGAACTCCGCATCCACCTGTCCGCCATCCCCGCGAAAGACCGTCGCGTCTGCCTCATGCAGGATCGGATCTACCGCCGCGACATCGCCATGTGCGCCATGGCCTACCATCGGCCGGCCATGCTTTCCCACGGAGTGCTGAGGGCAGCTCCCCGTTAGGCGTTAAGGGGGAGTACGGAGGTTAAATCGTCCATCGAGATTACGGCCAATTCAAAGGCCCCTCCCCTGTGAGTCTCACTTCCACGTCAGACTGGAAAGAACCGCATCCTCAGCAGAATTCATGGGTGAATTCTGGCTCGGGGTGGGCTCCAAGTGTGTGATATAAGGCGGTTTCAATGCCTTCGAAGGTGCGAAAGCCGTGGGATCGGAACCAGTTGAGGATCAGGCCCCACGAAACCGCGTATTTCGCGGAGCGAAACACGTCCTCCGCCGGGGCTGCCCTCTTCAACCGTGTCATCGAAGGCCCAAGTCCCTTTGTCAACCCACGAAGCTTGCGGAAGACCCGTTCTTAAAGACGAGATGGAGGGTCACATCAAAATCCCGATCATTCACGTCCCGCCGAGACTCCTCGCCCAATGATCCGACGGCTGGCGTATCGCCGCCGCGCTGGCCGTGAAGGAACTGGCGACCAAGGGCGTCCTGCGCGAAAGGATCGCCCACGACCGCGTGTCCGAATCGCTCCGGCGGCGGTAAGACGAAGAAAGAGACGGTACGGGACTTCACAACCCCACTCGAAGACCGTCGTAGGGCACGATGATCCCTTCTGCCGCCAGCTTGGGAGCGAGCAGATCGTACGGCTGGCAGAAGTGCAAGCTCAGATGGGTCACCATGAAGCGACCATCAGGCTTGAGTCGCTTGCTTTCTACGAGGAATTGCCTGATAAGGCGCACGAAGGGAAAGTTCAAGTGGCCGGTGAGTAGGTTGGGCTGCATCTCTTCGCCAAAAGTCCCTTCGACGATGGCCAGATCGAGATTCTCCTTGTGGATCGCTGCAAACGTGCCGACCGGGAACCAACCGGTATCCGTCGCATACAACAGCGACTTCTGCTTGCCTCGCAGCACATAAAGCAAGGCGTCTTCGTCGGGCATGTGATTGGCCGCCAATGCCTTGCCTCGCCACGGTCCCACGGCAAACTCCTCGAAAGGTTTTACCGTGCGGAATGTGATGGCTGGCCGTTCGGCGGCGGGCAGGGTTTCGAGATGCGATTGCATCCGGGCCACGGTCTTCGCGTTGCCGACGAGAACCAAGGGCTTGTTCTTTTCGCGGGCCAGCGCGACGATCGCGGCCGGGTTGAAATGGTCGCCATGCGAATGGGTGATGAGGAGATAATCGATGGCCGACGGAGCGATGCCGGCCGACTCAAGCCCTTCCCGTCCCGTCACCGAATAGTCGATCAGCACGCCCGGCGAGACAAACACCGAAGAATACCGCCGCGCGTTTCGTCCACCGTGCTCGCGCACGTAGGTGCAAGTGGGGCAGGGGTCTTTTTGGGGCCGCTGGATGTCGGCCGCTCCCGTGCCAAGAAACACGACGTAAGGAGCCGGCTCCTCACGTGGCGTGGCTGGCGGCTCGGCCAGCGCAGCCGTCGCCATCGAGAGCAGCAGTGAAACTGATCCGAGACAAATGCGGAACACGGTGGGGAGATGCATGGCGGTGTGATTCAGAAAAGGTTGTGCTGGCGGTGTTGTTTCTACCCTCTGCGGCGCTCGCGGCGGTTGGGGCTCGGCCGCCTGCCTTGTGGCCGACGCGACTCCACCGTTGCTGAAATCCCAACGGGCGGGACTCCAGCATGCTATAGAGGCCAGGGGTTGTCAATCGAACGTTCTTGCTCAGACGCGCGGGGCAATCGTCAACGGGTTGGTCCAGGCGCAATTGCCGGCCTGATCCATCACCTCGACCCGGATCGACTGGTTTCGGCGTTTGTCGCGGCCGAACGCCCATTGAGCGCTGGTCAGGGTATTGCCGCCTTCCGCTTGGACGACGTGGCCGCCGGCCGCACCGTCAAAGAAGAAGCTGACCTGTTTGACCGGGCTGGTTGCGATGCGGATGACACCCGCTTCGATGCGGCAGTCTTCGATCACGGGACCGCAGGAGCCGTAGCAGCAGCCGCTGGCAATGGCGTGCATGATCCGGACCGTATCGAGCGACGGGGCCTTGATCATGGTCCAGCCCCGGTTGATCTCGTCCGTCTTGTGGACATCGTCGGTGGCCACGGCCGGCAATAGCTTGCCCTTGTTGAGCAACTGGTCCCAATGCACCGAGCCATGCCCCTTGTTCCATCGCAAATGGCAGACCGCGTTGAAGACCTCCATGCCGACATACCCGCTCACCTCCGTCATCTCTTCCAGGGAATGGGCTGTCCAGTAGGGGTGGGCATAGATCACCTTGCCACCTGCCTCGATCACCTTGTCGATCAACGCCTGGGCCGGCGAGTCCCGGTCCAACTCGAACGGATGCGGGAGATTCAGGCAGACGAAATGGTGACGCGGCGCCCCCGTGCCGGTCTTGGGGTGGGCCTCCATGCCGCTGATCGCCAGGAAGCCAGCATCGGAACAGACGCTCAGGTCGTTGGTCTTCCAGTGGTCCGTGACCGCCACCACCTGGTAGTTCGCTGCGCGATATTGCGCGAGACGCGTCGCCACATCGACGTCGCCGTCCGAAGTGGTCGTGTGGACGTGCAGGGCCGCTTTGTACCAGTGCCCCTCCTGTTCGAACGGATTGGTCAGGGCTGTTGCGGGAGGAGCCGTCTGCGTTTGGGCGGTGACCTGTTGAGCCGACGAAACGGCCACCTGGGCCGCCATCGCGCCGGAGATTGTGATAAAAGTTCTTCGGTCCATGACTATCGACCCCCTGTCAAGAGAATGGGTTGTGACGAACGGGGCCTGTGCCGCAAGAGCACGGGGGTGGTCCTCGTAGTTCACTCGTCGCCAGTATACCCGCTTGCCGGCGAGAGTGCCACGCCTCGCAGGAGACAACGTCCTCGGGGCCGCCGGACGACCTCACAGCGGCGCCACGGGGGACCGGACAATTGAGAGCTTCAACAGCGGGTCCGTCGCGATTATACTGGTCGGTACGACGTACGGGCCGTCGCGCCAGGGGTGACACCAGTGGGTTCGACTCGACGCCCAACGATGGCCGATATCTGCGAGGAGCGTATCTCGTCGCGAGGCTCGGCCGTTTAGGCCCCTTCGTCGCCAGGTTCAAGGACAGTGAAAGCCCGTCCGATCAGATCGCCAAGTACGAGAGAGATAATCCTCGGCGATCCTCCACCGATGGTTGCCGCAAATCAGGAGAAGCCTATCGTGTGTCGATTCGTGGGTTACAAGCCGTTTGTTGGGCGCGAGGTGCTGCGCGGCCTTCTTGTGGTCGCGATGCTGCAATTGGGCGTCGCGGGCCTGTGGGCAGGGGAAGTCGCCGTGACGATTCTTCACACCAACGACATCCACCAGGACCTGGAGCATCTGCCGCAGATCGCTGCCTATGTGGCGGACTACCGCCAACGACATCCGGAAACCGTGTTCATCGACGCCGGCGATTTCTTCGACCGCGGTTCGTCGATGGTGCCTCTCACCCGCGGCGAGGCCATCTACGCGGCCATGTCCCTGATGGACTACGACCTGCGGATCGTGGGGAACCACGACTGGTCGTATGGCTCGGCCCGGCTGCGGGAACTGATCGCGGGCTATCCGGGGATCGTCTTGGGGACGAACCTGGCCACGAACCAGCCACCGCTGCCCAACAACGTGCGGCGCACGGTCATCAAGGAGTTCCAGGGGATACGGGTCGGCTTCTTCGGCATCACCCTGGATACCTACGGCAAGAACAGCAAGCTGCGGCCGGAACTGTACGTGCTGGACGCCCAGGCGGAGACCGCCCGCGCGGTGGCCGAGCTGAAACCCCAGGTCGACCTGATCGTGGCCGTGACGCATATCGGCCTGAACCGGATGAGCCACGAGACCCAACGCGCCTGCCCCTCAGACGTTGATCTGGTGCGCGCGAACCCCGGCATCCAGGTCGTGGTGGGCGGCCACAGCCACACGCTGGTCGCTGAGCAGGAGACCCGGCGACTCTACGATCAGACGGGAAGCATCATCGTACAGGCCGGCGACGCGGGAAAATGGATCGGCCGGCTGACGCTGCGGGTAGACCAAGACACGCGTCGCATCCGTCGGTTTGAGATTGAGCGCGTCGATACGAGCAAACTGGAACTCGCTAGCCCAAAGGTGGCCCAGTATATCCAATCGCAATACGACCGCTACCTGCCCAATGCCAAGACCGTGCTCGGCCAGTTTGCCGAGCCGATGGAGTTCTACAACCTGGCCTATTGGTACGCCGATTTCGTCCGCCAACAGGCCGATGCTGACATTGCCCTGGTCCCGCGCAAGTCGCTGTACGACGAGCCGAAAACGTTTCCCCGCGGACCGCTCACCGTCGAGGGACTCTACGGCTATGTCCACCAGCGGTACTTGATCCGCGCCCAGGTCCAGGGGCGCGACCTGTTGGAGTTCTGTCGCTCCGAGGCGGTATGCGACCGCTTCAACCCGTTCCACCATCAGGGGCGGCCATTCTCCGGTGACGCGATCTACTGCTCCGGTATGTCGGCCCGCTATCGGCCGG
>JBDKTH010001166.1:0-3621 GCA_039680305.1 Thermoguttaceae bacterium
GGGCTCGGTTGGCCCCGTCCAGGGCGATCCTGCGGATGGCGATCGATACGAGATAGGTGACGAGCACCGGACAGCGGTCGAAATGCCGCGCGAGTCGCAACAGCAAGATCGATGCTTGCACCGCCTCATCGCGTTTCCCTTCGGCCGCCAGCAACGCGGCTTTCGCGTATAGCGCTCGGGCCACGGATCGCTGGTCTTGCATTACTGGGAGCAACCGGGCAACGAACTCATCCTGTGATACCGAGTAATCGAGTCCCGCGTCATAGTCGGGCGCTCCGGCGGCCTGCTCCAGCAGCGGAATCACTTTGGGATAGGCATCCAATGCTTCGCGGATCGCCTTCTGCTCGTCGGCCGTGGGAACGGTATTCGTGCCCATGGAGTCCCACAGCTTGCACACCTCGTGGTCGATCGCCTTGACGTCGGTCTGAGCCCGGCGGAGATAGGTGGCGGCGTTCTTTTCGGGCGGGATTGGCGCCGGGGCAAGATCGGCCAGCGAGCTGGGACGCCCCTCGTCACGGAGTTGGGCCCACCGCTTCTCAAGCTGTGAGTCGGAGCTCGCCACGTACCAGGCGTTGACGATCAGAAGTATCGCCACCAGGGCGCCGAGGACCACGGCGGTCCACTGGACGATTCTCTTCAAGCGCTTCATGGCCAGACTCCTTGAAACCGATCTGCGTTTCTTCCACAATCCGCTGGAGGACGGCATAGTACTTCGCCGGATCTGACGAGGTGTTCGGCCTCGCCGTCAGTCGCTCGTAAACCCAGCGTCCGGCTGGGGCCCCCGCCGCCTCGGCGACCATCCGGGCCACCTCGGTCGCCCGTTTCGAGGCGGGCGGCGGGCCAAACAGTTCGGCCAGACGCTGCTCCGCGCGATGGTCGAGCCAGAGGTTCAGCCCGAGGGCCACCACGATCGCCGCCGCCACGGCCAGCGCCGCCCGAGGCCAAAGCCCGCGCTGCGGCGTTTGGAGTTCCTCGGCCACGGCCGCCAGCACGCGAGTGCGCAGCTCGGGCTCGGCGCCACGCGGCGTCAGCGGGGCAAGCAGCGACTGGATCTCATCGTAATTCACAGTTTCCTCGCCAACCAACTTCGCAAGTGAGCCAGAGCGGACCGGTATCGGGTGGCTACGGTCCCCTGGGGCAGGTCGGTCACCTGGCTGATCTGTTGGAACGTCAGGCCCGCGTACAATTTCAACTCCACGATCTCACGCAACTCCGGTTTCAACTGCCCGAGCGCGGCGGCGAGTGCCGCTGCCGTGTCCTGGGCGTTGGCGTCCCCCGGCGCGACCCGGAACAACTCATCCCCGACGAGCGGCTGCAGCTTGCGTGACCGCTGGACACGGCTCGCCGCCAATCGGATCGCTTCGTGACGTGCCACGGTGAATACATACGCCTCCAGGCTCTCGACCTTGGCCAACCGCTCGCGCATGCGGGCCAGCCGGAGGAAGGTTTCTTGGAGCGCGTCGTCGGCATCCGTGCGCGAGCCGAGCCGGACCAGCAGGTAGTGATGCAGCCGGTCGGCGCAGGCGTCATACAGTTCGGCAAAGGCCGCCTGCTCGCCTCGGGCTAGTCGCTCCTGCAGCAATGCACCCATTCTCAATTGCCTGGCGTGTTGGCTCGTCTACGAAAGAAGACCCCGGGGCCGGGTCAGTTTATTGGAAAATCGCCAAGAATCCAAGAAAACCTGACTCGCCACCGCCGAAAGAGGCAGGCAATACCCCCTCCACACCGCCGCCCAATATGGGTTCACCTTACCGCGAAGCCTCACCTGCCAAGCGGTCGGCCGTTCGCGCCGAAGTCCACGTCGCGCAACCACTGGCGGAACTCGTCCTCGCCCGAATACTGGTACGCGGCCCCGCCCTGATCCCGGAACTCGGCTGGATTCTCCTCCCCGTCCTCGACCAGCAGGGCGTTGTGATAGGAAATGCCTGATCCAAGCGATTCGAACGCCAGCGACCAGAGGATCGTCTTGTCGCACGTGCCGACGTCCGCAGAATTCACGATCACGTCGAACCATCGATCGAGCCCGTGGCTCTCGACGACGACGTCGGAAAAGACGTCCATGTTCGCGGTGACAAGCGCCGACCTGAGCGATGTCGAGCGTACCCAGCGGGCGAAAGCGTGCACGGCAGGGTTGAACCCCAAGTCGGTGCATCCGCGGCGCAGATAACCAAGGATCTCCTTGCGCTCCATGCCGGTTTCGTAAGCCAGAATTCCTGCGATGTCTTCCAGCGAGATCTCTCCGCGCATCCATGGCTCGATGATCTCACGCCTGCCGAACACGACCCTCTGCACCAGTTCCGGCCACTGGGCCACTTCCGGGGGAGAGACGTTGAAGTACAAGCCGCTCGACAGGGTGAAACCATAGTCGAACACGACGCAGCGAACGTGGCTGAGATCCGTCTTCATCGTGGCGATTCCGGCGGCAAGGCGAGTCAGAACGGGCCCCATTCTTGCCGGGGCCCATCCGCCCGTCAAGCGATTCCGGTCCCCGCCCCCCGCCGGGCGTTGCTATACTGGGGTGGAGCGGGTAGAATTCGACGCGGTCCGGTCAGCCCCCAATCCGGACGGAAACCGACTCAAGACACGCCAACGATTTTGAAGCCGTGAGCACACCACCCCGAGCAACGTATTCCGAACGCCTGCTGGAAGTCCGCCGCGATTTCGCGTTGTACGACGATCGGGTTGTCGTCGAGGCACGTTGGTTTCCCAATCGGAAGTTCGAGCACGTCGTGAAGCTGGACACGCTCAAAGGGGAGGTCCAGGAGATCATGGTCCGCTACCGGATGTATCGCTACGCCGGCTGGATCATGGCGGTCGGCGCGCTGGCGTACGCCGCGTGCTTCTATTACGGCCAGGACATGAACCTGCAGGTCGCGGGCTATGTGGCCTTGGCCGTCGCGATTTGCGGCGCCGTGCTTCTGGCCCTGACGTACCCGGATCGTAGGATCCGCTTTGCGCGATTCCCCACGCGAGCCGACCGGATCGGCCTCGACATCGGCAGCGCCGGGAACGACTCCGACACGTTTGAGCGGTTCGTCCAGCAGGTCCGGCGGCAGATCCGCCGATAGCCGCTCGCGTCGCGCGTCGCAATTCAGGCCAATTGGCGGTAGGATAGTGGACGCGAGATTACGCCTCGGATCCGGCCACTCAAGACGATCTTCAAACTGCCTGTTCCGCGGCTCCAAGCGTCCCACTCACCCTGCAGACGGTTTTTGCCATGGCTCCAGTCAACCGTGCCCGGCGTTCGTTTCTCAAAGCTGCGGTCGCACTGGCGGGGACAACGCCGCTTTTCGGCGGTTTGCTCCGCGCACAATCGGGGGAAGCCCGGGGGCCGCTCATGGCCTACGTTGGCACGTTCAGCTCGCCGCTTCGCGACGTGCTGCCGACGCAGGTCGATCTGCCGCCCGGCAACGGACGCGGCATCCACCTGTTCCAGGTCAATCGCACTACCGGAGCGATGACGCCTGCCGGCATTCAGGAGATGGGAACCAGCCCGAGCTGCCTGGCGCTAAACGCGGCCGGAACCCGGCTCTACTCGGCCAACGAGACGGATCGCGTGGGCAAGGACAAAGAAGGCACGGTCAGTGCTTTTGCCATCGATCGGGCCGACGGGCATTTGAC
>JBDKTH010000287.1:0-3111 GCA_039680305.1 Thermoguttaceae bacterium
AGTCGGACAACCCGCCGCTGGAGGTTGGATGCGGTTGCCAGTCCTCATCCACGGCGAAGCCGGTGTCGTATCGGGTCAGCATGTCGAGCGAACTGAGGTAGACGACCGCCTGCACGCCCTCGTCTACGGCCGCACGAAGGAGATTGTACGTCGAACGCGTGCCGCCTTCGATCCGCTCGACCATGCTCGCTTCCGGCACTGGCCAGGCGACGTGCACGATCGCCGCCAGGCCGCGAACGAGCGATCGCGTCGCCTCGCCATAATCCAGCTTGCTCTCGGTGAAGGGCAAGTCAGTGGGGCCGATCGCCACTGGGCTGGTCAGGCTCACGTGGTACTTGTCGCCAAGGCCCGCGGCCAGGACTTGAGCCAGGCGGCTGTGGGCCGACGTGAGCAGTACGCGATTCTCGCCGCCAGCCACTTCCGCCGCCTGGGCACCGGCCAGGGCCGGAACGCCGACCGCTGCCAGCCCCGCCTGTTGGAGAAATCGACGTCGTTTCATTCATGTCACCTCGATGTGACGGGCCCGCGAAGAAAACGGGCCCTTATGGCTTCATCGGATGTTTTTCAAAAAACTCCCAGATCAGATCGCAGGCCGAGATGTCGCGGGTCGTGTTGCCCAATAGCGGCACCGGCCAGGCTCGGCCCGGCCAGGTGTGGCCGCCGCCTTCGATCACGATCAACACCACCTCGGCCCCGCGCTTCCCCGGCCCGTAGACTTCGCGCTTGACCGTCGTGCCGTCGTCTTCCTTGTCGGGAAACTCCGTGATCTTCGGCTTGCGCGGGCAGCCGTCGAGCTTGGTCCACGTGCGGATCGTCTCGTCGACCGACGTGAAGGCCAGGATCTTCGCCATGCGCGGGTCCGGCCCGCCATAGGGCACGATCGTGTCGGCCGTCCCGTGGAAATGGAGCACCGGGACCGGGCGCCGCGGCCGGCAGTCCATCGCGGCCATCGTGCCGGCGACCGGAGCGATCGCCGCAATCCGCTCGGGCAACTCGCAGGCCAGCCGGTAGCACATCATCCCGCCGTTCGACATGCCCGTGGCAAAGACCCGCCTGCGATCGACGTTGACCACGCCGGCCAGATCGTCGAGCAACCGGCCGACGAACGCCACGTCGTCGGGCAGCTTGTCGTGGTTTGGCCCGCGGAATCCACCCGAGTTCCAGATCAACATCACGTTGCCATTGCCCGTTCCGTTGGGATAGACGGCGATGAACCCCGCTTCATTGGCCTTGATGCTCAGCCCGCTGGACAGTGCCATGATCGGCGCGTTCGTGCCGGCCCCGTGAAAGGCCAGGACTACCGGCGTCGGCTGCTTCGGATCGTATTTGGGCGGCACGTGCACGTAGTACGACCGGCTCCGGCCGTCGACCTCCAACGTGCGCAGATGATCCCCCGGGCCGAGCGGCTCAGCCGCCAACAGGATGGGCAGAAGCAAGACTGCGCTTATGCTCATGTTGCCACCTTTCGCTTCCCTCTCCCAATAAGCTCAAAGGGAGAGGGAGTAGGAATTGAGCCCTATCGACTCTCGAACGTGTACTGCCCCGCGGGAACCTCGAACAGGCCGCAGCCGTCTTCGACGCGGAGGAATTTCACGGCCTCGGCCTGCTGGGCCGGCTTGCCGCTTTCGGTCACCGCGTCGATCCCGTGCTGCAAGGGCACGTAGACGGTCGCCGTGGTGTTCACCGGCACGGTCACGTTGAGCGTCAGCGTCGGGCCGTCCTTGCGCCAGGAGCTGGCGACCGGGCCGAAGGGCGACTCGGTCTTGGCGCGGACCCAGGCCAGGTCGCCGACGGGCCGGGGGCGGATCACGATGTGCTTGAAGCCCGGCTGAGCGGGGTCGATCTGGATGCCGGCCAGGTACTGGTAGAACCAGGCGCTGATGTCGCCGAACATGATGTGGTTGCGCGACGAGCCGTCGCCCCAGTCTTCCCAGAGCGTGGTGGCCCCGCGGCGGATCCAGTCGCCGTAGCTGGGAGCCGTGGTCTGGCAGGCCATCCGGTAGGCCAGGTCGTGGCGTCCGTATTGGCTCAGGGTGCGGAAGAGATACTTCGCGCCGAGGATGCCCGTGTCGAGGTGACAGTCCTGGCTTTCTACGTTTTCGGCCAACTTGGCCATGACGGCCGCTTGCTGGTCAGCCGGCACGAAGCCCTGGTAGAGGGCGCAACTGAGCGAGGTCTGGCTGCCGTTGGCGTAGATGCCGTCGCCCTTGTAGAGCGTCTTGTTGAACGACTGGCGAATCGCTTCGGCCAGCTCTCCATACCGCTTGGCGTCGTCGGTCTTGCCGAGCAGGGCGGCGATTTGGGAGACGATCAGGGTGTCGATGTAGTAATAGCCCGACGAGGTGACGATCTCCGGCGTCTTGGTCTTGACCGGGACCCAGTCGCCCAGGCCGTGCTTGACCAGGTGGTCGGTGGCCTTGGTGGTCATGAAGTCGACATAGCGTTTGAGCCGGTCGTAGTGGGTGGCCAGGATTCGCTGGTCGCCGCGGTACTGGTAGAGATACCAGGGGAGGAGCACGTAGGCGCTGTCCCAGGCCGGGCCGTTGCCCCAGGCGTAGCCCCAGCCGGCGGTTGGCACAATGCCCGGCAGGTTGCCGTCGTCGCGCTGCTCGTCGTAAAGATCGTCGAGCCACTTCGTGTAGCCGGCAGCATTTTCGAAGTTGTACATCGCCTGCTCGGCGGCCAGTTGGGCGTCGCCGGTCCAGCCGTTCTTCTCGCGGTGGGGGCAGTCGGTGGGGATGCTGTGAAAATTGCTGCGATACGACCAGAGCGTCAGGTGCTGGATCTTGTTCAACAGGTCGTTAGAACACTCGAACGAGCCGATCCGATCGAACGCCGTATGGACCACGCGGGCGCGGATCGTGTCGGCCGTGGGCTTATCGGGCAGTCCGCTCACCTGCACCCAGCGGAAGCCGTGGTAGGCGAATTTTGATTCCCAGACCTCTTCACCCTGGCCCTTGAGCACATAGATATCGTTCTGGAACGGGCCGGAGAAGACGTAGGGATCGCTGGTGTGGCGGTCGGGCAGCCCACCATCGAGCCGCTCGCAGTAACGCATGCTGATCACGGTTCCGGCCGGGCCGGAGACACGCAGCTGGGCCCAGCCGGCCA
>JBDKTH010000597.1:0-2271 GCA_039680305.1 Thermoguttaceae bacterium
AGTGCAACCCCGACCGCCAGTTTACCTACAACGCCGAGCTGCGCAGCGAAGGGATCGGGGCCGAAGAGGCCCAACTGTTGCGACAGGCCAATTTCGACGAGATTGAAATCGGCCTCCAATCGCTCGACCCGCAGGCCCAGGAGCTGATGGGCCGGAAGGTCAACCTCAAGGCGTTTGAACGCGGCGCCCGGGCGATGCTCGACGCCGGGATCAGCGTGCGAGTAGACTTGATCCTCGGGCTGCCGGGCGACACGGTCGAATCCGTGCGCCGCGGGATTGACTATCTGCACCAGTCGCAGTTGTACACGAACGTCCAGGTGTTCAACCTCTCGATCCTTCCCGGCACGGCCTTCCGCCACGAGGTCGACCAGCTCAGCCTGACCCACCAGCCGCGCCCGCCGTATTACGTGCTGGGCACGCCGACGCTCACGTTGGACGACATGTACCTGCTGATGCAGGAGGCCCAGGACGCGTTCGGGATCGAGTTCGACCCGTTCCCGCCGCCTCAACTCGACCTTCCCGACCCGGGCGACGGGGTGAGCCGCGTGTGGCGAGTGGATCTCGACAGTGAGCCGTCCTCGCCCCCGCCTGCAACGCGGCGCTCCCACGTGTTCACGCTCTGGCTCCGCTCGGCCGACTTCGATCGTCAGCGCAAGCCGGCGGCCGCGCTCGTCCGCCGCCTGTTGACCGACAACCCGCACTCCACGCTCCAGATCATCCTGGAGCCCACCGGCCGTCCGGAGACGGTGACGGAGCGTACCCTGCAAGCCCTGCAAGAGGCCTGCTACGAGAGCACCAGTTATCTGGACCTCTTCTACAGCCTGCATCCCAACTCGCTCTTGGCCGCCAAGCGTCTGATCGTGCTCGCGCCGCTTGCCGAGCGAGCCCGCCTGGGTCTGCCGTGGATCGACCAGATCGGCACCTACGCCACGCTCGCCTGGTCGGGCGGCTCGTTGCCTGAAGACGAGTTGGAAGGGCACGAGTACTGCGTTCCGTGAGGACGGTTGGGGGGCCGCTGGCAGGACGCCAATGGCACCCAGTCTGTCCCTCCGGGACAAGTAGACCAAGCACCGGCCGTGTTACAGCGAGAACAACGCCACGCCAAGCACGGAAATCACCGCCCCGCCTGCCGCGCGGAGACTGACCCGCTCGCGGAACAGGAAGATCGCGAAGGGGAGGATCAACACGGGGGTGGTGCAGACGATCGTGGCCACGATCCCGGCCGGACAGTGCCGCAGGGCGATCATGTAGAGGATCACTCCGGCAAACGGCCCGACCAGGGAACCGAGCGTGACGATCGTCATCGCCCTCGTGTGCCGCGAGGCGACCCGAACGGCCCGCCAGCGTCCCAGGAAGGTCAGCAGGATCAGATACCCGGCCATGGCCCCGAGCACACGGATGAAGGTCGCCGCCCCGGCGTCGTACTGGCCGATGCCCATCTTGGAGAGGACGGTCCCAAAGGCCTGGGTGACTGCCGCGACAAAGGCCAGCATGAGTCCGAATCGCCACGCGTGAGGCCGTGCGGGCTGGGGTTCCTTCTCCTCGCCGCCGCCCTTGGTGTCACGCTCCAGCGTCACCCAAACGACGCCCAGCAGCGTGATCCCCATCGCCAACCACTGCCGTTGACTGAGCCCGTCGCCCAGCGAGAACCAGGCAATGATCGCGGCCAGAGGCGGCATCAGGGCTTGAATCAGGAGCGTTAGCCGGGGGCCGATCAGCAGCAGGGCTTTGAACAGGCAGAGGTCCGAGAGAAAGAAGCCCATCACCCCCGAGAGCCCCAGCACCGTCCATTGCTCCAGGTTGGCGTCGGTCGGCAGGGGAAGGCCACGGGTCAACGTCCCGTAAGCCACCAGCAGCCCACAGGTGATCACCAGGCGGATAAAACAGACCGGGATCGCGCCAACGTATCGGCCGGCCGAGGTCCACGCCACGGCCGAAAGCGTCCAGAGCATCGCCGTGAGCATGGCCGCCAGTTCACCGACTTGTACCCAGCTCATGGCAGACCGACAGCACTAGCTGCCCCAGGCGAGACGAAAGAGGGCGGAAGGCAACAAAAAACCGCGACCTCTGGCCGCGGCTGGAAGGTTGAGTCACAAGTGCCCAACCGGCAAGGATTTAGAAAGAGCGGCAGACGGGATTCGGACCCGCGACATTCGGCTTGGGAAGCCGATGCTCTACCAGCTGAGCTACTGCCGCAAAACGAACCAATCTTCTTACCAGTCAAGTGTTTCCGGCAAGCTTTTTTAGTTTAGTATGAGGTCCCAGAAGCGT
>JBDKTH010000558.1:0-1703 GCA_039680305.1 Thermoguttaceae bacterium
GGAGCGTGTGCGTCTCGCCGCCGTCGCCTTGGAGGCCGAGTTGCAACTGGCCGGGCATTTTGGCCTCGGGCGGGTCGTCGGCGTCGACCTTCACCGAGCGGTAGTTCATCACGCCCGGCGGGTCCTCATAGCCGCGCACGATATCCACCACGTCGCGCAGATAGGTGGGATACCCGCCCTGGACGTCGAGGATCACTTCGCCCACCTCTTGTTCCGACTTGAACTCGCCGCTCGGGTGGACGACGATGTTCTGCTCGGGGGTCTCGACGCGGCCGCCGGGGAGATTGATGTTGCGCCGCTCCAGACGCCCGGCCACGCTCTGCGGGGCCAGATCCAACGCGCTGAGCCGGCGGCTGCTGTAGTAGAGGTAGATTGTCTCTTCTTGCGCGCCGATCTCGTCGATCTTGCCGATCGTGGGATACTGCTTGAGCCGGTCGCGGATCAGATCGGCGAACTGCCGCAACTCGCGATAGCTGTAACGATCGGGCCCGCCCAAGAGATCCAGGGGCGAGCGGCCGAGCTTTTGTTCGAGTTGGGCCAGATCGCGCACGATGATCCCTGACCAGAGGTCAGGGTGCGACATGCCCGTGCCGACCGTGTCGCGTTCCCACCGCAGCGATTCCTGGATCAAGTCCTGGTCGGTCTTGCCGGCGACCAGTTGGAAATCGAGGCAGACCGTGCTCGGCGCCTCGACGACATGCCCGTCTTCGATCAGCCCCTTTTCCGTGAGCCGCGTGAGGAGGCTCTGGCCCAACCACAGCACGTAGGAACGGCCCACCGTGTTGGGATAGACGAGGATCCCCGTGAGGCGGTCGCAGCGATAGGCCTCCGGCCGGCTGCGGCGGAACCTGTCCATCTCCCCCCGGATGCTCGCGGCGCGCTGGCGGATCTCGAAGTCGGAGACCTTGGGGCTCGACACGGTGAGCATCACCGCCACGGTCTCGCCAAAGTCTTTGTTGATCTGCGGGCGCACCGGCTGACCGTTGATCGAGGGGAGGCCGCCAAGCTGGTCCAAGCGGCCCTGGATGTCCTGCCAGGCCGCCTCCGGGTCCTTGACCGCGTCGAACAGTTCGATGAAGACGACCGAGAGATTCTGCCGGCTAAGCGAATAGACCTTCTGCACCTGGCCGCACTGGGCGATCTGCTTTTCGACCTTGCGCGTGACCTCCTGCTCGACCTTTTCCGCCTCGGCTCCGGGGTAGATCGTCACGACCGTGGCGATCCCGATCGGAATGATCGGGTCGTGCCGCTGCGGCATCGCACGGTAAGCCACGCCGCCCCAGACGAGGACCGCGACCAGGGCGGTCCAGGCCACGGGACGCTTGTAGACGAAGAACTGCGAGGTGGTCATCCGCGATGTCCTCTGTGTCTCACGACGGCGACGCTTTGGATTTGGGATTTCAGATTTGGGATTTGGGATTTGGGATTGGACGCCGGCCGTGAGCGATGCATTGCCCTTTTGCGATCCCAATACTCGAAGTCTCCCGTCTTCAATCCCCAGTCGTCACTTCCAAATCCCAAATCCCAAATCCCAAATCCCAAATCCCAAATCTGAAATCTGAAATCTGAAATCCTCCAGTCCTACATGCAACAACGGGTCCTGCAGTTCCAGCAATCGGACCGCCTGGCCGTCGATCAGGCGGAAGGTGCCGGTGACGACGACCATGTCGCCCACGCCAACCGCGCTGGCGTCGCCCTCGACG
>JBDKTH010000415.1:0-1830 GCA_039680305.1 Thermoguttaceae bacterium
CGGGTCATTGAGTTGTTCGCGTTTGCTCTGAACGCCGGGGGTAAGGGCGCAAGCGAGATGGAGGAAGGCATTCTGGATTTCAAGCAAGCGATCCAACCGTCTGCGCAAACGGCCGAACTGGTGCAACCAGGAATTGGTTCGCTCGATGAACCAACGAAGCTTGCCCAATCCGCTGCCGTGCTCCGTATTGCGACTGGCCAGAACCGGCGTGATGCATGCCGCTCGCAACTCGTTCCGCAAGGGGGCCGAGTCGAACCCACGGTCGCCTTGCAGTCGCTCAGGCTTCTGCCGCTTGGGGCCGGGCTTACCGCCGACTGGTGGCATGCTCGCCAGCACGTCGCGGACTTTGGTGACTTCGTTCACGTTAGCCGCGGTGGTCAAGGCAGCCAAGGGAACGCCTTGCGCGTCGGTCGTCACATGGTGTTTGCTGCCGGATTTGCTGCGGTCCGTGGGGTTGGGCCCCGTTTCCTCACCCCCTTCGGGAGCCTTGAGAAAAGAAGCGTCGATCAGAGCCCGCTCCCAGTCGATCTTGTCCGCTCCGTTGAGTTCCGCCAACAGCACGGCGTGCAGACGCTGCCAGACCCCAGACTCAGCCCAAAGCCGCAAGTAGTGGCGGCAGGTCTTTCCACAGTCGCAGCCCAACTCGGCAGGAAGGTCATCCCAAGCGATTCCCGTCTTCAGCACAAACAGGATGCCCGTAAGAACTTTGCGGTAACCCAAAGGTTTGCGTCCGGGAAATCGGAAACGTCGTTTGGGGGGTGGAGGCAGAAGCGGTTCAACACGCTCCCAGAGCGCATCGCTAACAAGAGGATGCATAACCACTACTCCTTGTCTTCAGAGATCATTCCCTGAACCACAAGCCAGCAACGCCCATACCAACAAACTCATTTTTTCCGAACGCTCTAAGGAATCCATCGACCTGCTCGGTCAAATGCGGACAGCGATTGCCAACAGCGACATGGAGGAAGCTGGACGGTTAGCGCACCAATTGAAAGGGACGGTGGTTTATCTAGGCGCGCGGCCAGCCGCGGATGCCGTACGGCAGTTCGAGCAGGCCGCCTTGTCCTTTGACTTGAAGGGGGGAGCCAAGGCGATCGAGGAACTGGAACACCAAGTAGACCTGTTGAAGAGGACGCTAACCTCTCATGCCACAAAGCCGGAGGATGCCGACCGCGACCATGGCAATCCGTAAGTGTCCCAATCCGCCGTTGGGGCACAGAAACGCATGACCACGGCATCCCACAGACGTTTGGGGGGCAGAGTTCGTGGGGTAGCGATCGGCGTCGCTACTGGCTCCGCCGGCTTGGTCTCTCGTCGCGTGGCACGGAGCAGGAGTTCAAGAGGGCGCAGGTAGTGTTCATCCTCGATCTCGCCCACAAGCTCTTCAAGGATGCCCTTCAGCGTGATGGGCCGCAACCCCCTCCCGTCTGCCTCACGCACCAGAGCCATGTGATTTCCATTCAGTTCGGGCCTCCTACTGCCCGGCCATAGCTCAGGGCAGGGGGCAAGTGATTCCGCAAGGTCGATGCCGCTGGGCGCCAGACTCCAAGGGTTTGCTTTCCCGAGGCTAACGCGGCGGCTTGAAACTCGGCGAAACGTGGGCGAAGGTACACTTTCGGAGGCCCCCTCCTCTGCGAAGCATCGGCGCCCATACAGACGGCCATCGAGCGAATGCCGTCGAACCTACCTGACACACTTCGGGACCCGCCGGAGCCCAACGCTCTTGCCTGCCTGGAAGACCTATTTCTTCTTGGCCTCACGGAGAGCAGGCGACTCGGCCAGGGTGAAGAGAACGATCTCCTCGCCGGTGACGGTGCTGATGTCATGGTG
>JBDKTH010000801.1:0-9497 GCA_039680305.1 Thermoguttaceae bacterium
TTAGCCACGCCAGCATTAGACTGAGGTAGGGGGTTCCGGATATCGCGACAGCGATTTTCTTTGGGGGGAACCATAGTGACGGATTGGTACCTGAAGATCGCGGACAAAGAAGTCGGCCCTTTGTCGTCGCAACAGTTGAAGACGATGGCCAAGAAGGGCCAATTTGGGCCGGAGGATCTGATCCGACAGGGAAGTAGCGGCCCGTGGGTCGCTGCCGGTCGGGTGAAAGGGTTGCTCTCGCTCACCGGCTCCGAGGCGTCGGACTCAGCGATCGTGATGTTACCAACGGCCAAGCCGTTGGAGGGCCCCGTCGAAGGGCCCAAGGGCCAAAGGCCGGCCGGAGACAGGTCGACAGCCAGGCCGGCAATGGGCAAGACGGCGGTCACGCCCCGGAAGGCCAAGCCGCTGGAGCCGCCGCCATCGGCCAACGTGATCCCGACGGCCATTCCGATGGCCCCCGAGGGTTCATCGATTGCCTCGCAAGTCTTCGCCGACGTGCCCCCGCCTCCGGTGATCCTCAACAACCAATCGGCCGTTGCGCCCGCTCCGGCCGTGATTGGCCCGCCGCGAGACCCCCTGGATCCGGCTGCGATCAAGCGAAAGATGCAGCATCAGCAGAAGCGGCTGCTGGCAGGACTGGTGGTGGCCCTGGTTGTACTGGCGTGCATCGCACCGATTGTGATCAGCAGCAGTGGCGGCAAGCCGGCCAAGTCTCCCACCTCACGGAAGAGCAGCGACTCGCTCGCCAGCACCAGTGCGAGCCAGGAAGAGGCGGCCGTCCAGAGCGAGAGCGATCTGTTGGAGAGCGTCAGTGCCTCGATGACTGGCGCGACGGGCGGCAAACGCGGCAAGGGCGACGACACCTGGACCGATGCCCAACATGGCATGGTGACCCGCGGGCCGGTCAGGGTGCGAATCACGGCCGTGGAACTGGGCGTGGTTCGCTTCACCCGGTCGTCGGAACGATGCCTGATGGTCAAGTTCGAACTGAGCAATACTCACGACTCGAAGATTCGCCAGTACAGTTCCTGGAGCCGGCTGCCGGCCGGGGCCCTGGTCGATGATATCGAGAACGCCTATCAGTTGCGTTCGGCGAAGTTGAAGAAGGAGTCGATCTACCCGGGAAAGTCGATCGAAGAGATGCTCCTTTTTCAGCGGCCCGTGAGCAAGGCCAAGACACTGAGATTGCAGTTGCCCGCAACGGCGTTTGCCGAAGACGGCATGATCCGCTTCCAGATCCCGGTCGGCATGATCAAGGAGGTGGAGGAGATCGCGATGTCGTCGGAGGGCGAGGCGTTGCGGACGCGTCCCGGCCAGCCCGAGGGGCCAACACCGCCGGAACGGGAGGAGCCGCAGATCCGCCGTGGCATCGAGGAGGTGGAGAAACCGCAGGCGTCGCAACCGGCCAAGGCCAAGGGCGCCACGAAAAAAACCTCGGCCGCTTCCGGCGACAGCATCGACAAGATCAACAAGGATATCGAGGCGATTGACGGTCGCCGTAGCGGCAAGGAACCGATCATCACCGATTTCGAGGACGATCCGAAGATGCAGGAGAGAATCGAGAAGATGAAACGGCAGGCCGAGCCCAAGAAGACTTCACGGAGGTCCCCCGGCGGATAAGGATTCGTGAAAGCACTCGTCACCGGAGCCGGAGGATTCCTCGGGCTCTATCTTGTCGAACAACTCGTCGCCCGCGGAGACACCGTGCGTGCGTTGTGCCGGGGCACCTACCCGGAACTGGACGCCCTGGGCGTGGAGCAGGTCCGCGCCGACCTGCGCGATCGCGACGCCGTGCTGACCGCCTGCCAAGGGATCGACGTCGTCTTCCACACGGCAGGCGTCGCCGGCATCGGCGGCTCGTGGCAGCACTACTATGGGATCAACACCCAGGGCACCCACCACATTGTTGAAGGCTGCCTGCGGCACGGGGTCGGACGCCTCGTCTTTACGAGCAGCCCCAGCGTGACGTTCGACGGCACCGACCAGTGTGGCATCGATGAATCGGTCCCCTACCCGCGCCACTGGCTCTGCCATTACCAACACACCAAGGCCCTGGCCGAGCAGTACGTGCTGGAGGCTAGCGGGCGCGAAGGGCTGCTGAGCTGCGCGTTGCGTCCGCATCTGATCTGGGGGCCGCGCGACCGGCACCTGATCCCGCGTCTATTGGCCCGAGCCCGGTCGGGCCGGCTCCGTCGCGTGGGGGATGGGACGAATCAAATCGACATGATCTACGTGGAGAACGCGGCCGAGGCCCATCTCCAGGCGGCCGAGGCACTCAAGCCCGGCTCGCCCGTATCGGGCCGTGCGTATTTCCTCAGCCAGGACGAACCGGTCAACTGCTGGCAGTGGATCGACGAGATCCTGGCCCTGGCCGGCCTCCCGCCGATTCGGAAGTCGATCTCCCTGCGAGCAGCCTGGAACGTTGGCGCGGCCTTCGAGGTGCTCTGGCGTCTGCTGCGGCGCTGGGACGACCCGCCCATGACCCGATTCCTCGCGGCCCAACTGGCCACGAGCCACTACTTCGACCTGACCCGCGCCCGGGCGGACTTCGGTTACTCCCCCCGCATTTCTACGGCCGAAGGGATGCAGCGCTTGGCCTCCTGGCTCGCGACGGCGAAGTAGAGTAGAAAGCGGAGAGCGGAAAGCGGAGAGTAGGGAGTAGGGTGTGGGCCGCCACGGGGCCCATAGGTCCGACAACACCCCACACTTGACTCTCCACTCTCCGCTTTCCTCCCACCCCCCCCGCTTTCGGCTAGACCATCGCATATCCGCTTGCCAACGAGCGGGAAACTAGGTAAGTTCGTAGCTTCGTTAGTCGTCAAGGAAGCACGTATAAATGATCGCCGAGCACTCGGATCGTTATCGTATTGTGATCACCGGGGTCGGGCTGACCGCGCCGAACGGGAACAGCCTGCCCGAATACCGCCAAAACCTCCTGGAAGGACGCAGCGGGGTCACGGCCTACGAGATCCGCTACTTTGGCCCGACGCTGGCTGGTGTCTGTAACTTCGATGAGCTGCGTTACCAGCGCCGCAAGGAGTTGCGCCGCGGCACCCGGGCGGGAAGCATCGGAATCTATTGCACCAATGAGGCGATCAAGGACTCCGGGATCGCCTGGGACAACGTCGATAAGGCGCGGGTCGGCGTCTACGTCGGCGTGACCGAACACGGCAACGTCGAGACCGAGAACGAGATCTACCAAATCAAAGGGTACGACTACGACACCCAGTACTGGTCGCACCACCACAATCCGCGGACCGTGGCCAACAACCCGGCCGGCGAGATCACGCTCAATTTGGGCATCACCGGTCCGCATTACACCCTGGGCGCCGCCTGTGCCGCCGGGAATGCCGGGCTGATCCAGGCCGTGCAGATGCTCCGGCTGGACGAGTGCGACCTGGCCCTGTGCGGCGGCGTGTCGGAGAGCATCCACACGTTCGGGATCTTTGCCGGCTTCCACAGCCAAGGGGCCCTGGCCAAGCACGACGATCCGACCAAGGCCAGCCGCCCGTTCGACGCCGAACGCAACGGGATCGTGGTGGCCGAAGGTGGCTGCATGTTCACCATGGAGCGTCTCTGCGACGCCAAGGCCCGCGGGGCCAAGATCTACGGCGAGTTGGTGGGCTACGCCATGAACAGCGATGCCTCCGACTTCGTGCTCCCCAACCCGGACCGGCAGGCCGAATGCATGCGATTGGCGCTGAAGCGTGCCCAGTTGAATGCCGACGCGATCGACATCGTCAGCACGCACGCCACGGGGACCAGCTCGGGCGACATCCAGGAGTGCGTGGCCCTGCGGGGCGTGTTCAGCGGAAGCGAGCGCACGCTGTTCAACAACACGAAGGGTTTCATCGGACACGCGATGGGCGCCGCCGGGGCGCTGGAGCTGGCCGGCAACCTCCCCGCCTTCGACGACGGCGTGTGCCACGCCACGATCAATCTGGATCACCTCGATCCGGAATGCTACCTGCCGAACCTGGTGGCCAACAAGCCGCGCGAGGCCGGCCCCATCCACACGATCCTGAACAACTCGTTCGGCATGCTGGGAATCAACTCGGTTGTCATCGTCAAAAAGGTTTAACGTAGTGCCCGCGACGGCTGGTCGCGGACGTTGGCTGTCGGCCCTGCGGTCGCGGCCGCGAGTGAGGAAAGGAAAGACGGGAAAAAGGCATGACTGGTGAAGAAATTCGCGAAGCAGTAACCAATATCCTCTCGGACATCGCTCCCGATGAAGACGTCAGCCATCTGAAAGAGGATGTGGCGTTCCGCGAACAGCTCGAACTGGATAGCATGGACTTCCTCGACATCGTCATGGAGTTGCGCAAGCGGTACCGCGTGCAGATTCCCGAAGAGGACTATCCCCAGTTGGCCAGCATGCAGAGTACGGTCAAGTATCTCGAGCCGCTGATGAAAGATCTGCCGAAGAAGTAATGTACGACACGCTCATCATTGGTGCTGGCTTGTCAGGACTCGCCGCCGGGATCCGGTTGGCCCACTACGATCAGCGTGTCTGCATTCTCGAGCGCCACACGACGATCGGTGGGCTGAACTCGTTCTATCGGCAAGGCGGCCGTCACTTCGACGTCGGCCTGCACGCGATCACCAACTATGCGCCCAAGGGCGTGCGCCGCGGCCCCCTGGCGCGGATGTTGCGCCAGCTCCGGCTGACCTGGGACGAGTTGGCGCTGGCCCCGCAGATCGGCTCGGCGATCAGCTTCCCCGGCGTCTCGCTGCGGTTCACCAATGATTTCGAGCTGTTCCAGTCGGAAGTCAACCGGCAGTTCCCCCGCCAGAAAGACAACTTCCAGCGGCTGGTGAACCACCTGGGCGACTACGACCACATCAACGAGGCCTACACCAAGGCCTCCGCGCGGGAAGTGGTCAGCAGCTTCATCAGCGATCCGCTGTTGGTCGAGATGATCTTCTGCCCGCTGTTGTTCTACGGCAGCGCGAAACAGCGCGACGTGGACTTTCAGCAGTTCTCGATCCTCTTCCGCTCGATCTTCCTGGAAGGCTTCGCGCGGCCCTATCACGGCATCCGCCTGATCCTCCAGAACCTCGTCCGGAAGTTCAAGCAGCTCGGCGGCGAGCTGCGGTTGCGTTCCGGCGTAAAACGGATCGTCTCGCGCGAAG
The DNA here is from genome assembly GCA_039680305.1 of Thermoguttaceae bacterium. GTDB lineage: Bacteria > Planctomycetota > Planctomycetia > Pirellulales > Thermoguttaceae > JBDKTH01. The sequence continues at coordinate 5,134 of JBDKTH010000801.1, forward strand.
GCAAGGCCGAGAAGGTGATCCTCGACGACGGCACGGAGCTTGAGGCCAAGCGGATCCTTTCCTCGGCCGGCCTTCCGGAAACGATGCGGCTTTGCGCGGACGGCCAGGCGGCCGGGCCCTCGGCCGGGCAGATCTCGTTCATCGAGTCGATCTCCGTGCTCAACGCCCAGCCCCGCTCGCTGGGCCTCGACCGGACGATCGTCTTCTTCAACGACTCCGAGGCCTTCCAGTACGACAAGCCCGACGAGCTGGCCGACCTGCGCAGCGGCGTGATCTGCTGCCCGAACAACTATCGCTACGATGCCCCGTTGAGCGATGGGCTCGTGCGGATCACGGCCCTGGCCAACTACGATCGCTGGGCCGCCATGGAGCCCGAGGCGTACCAACTGGCGAAGCTCCGCTGGTACGATCGAATGGTGGCTTCCGCGGTCCGCTATGTCCCCGATTTCCGCAGTGCGGTGATCGACACCGACATGTTCACCCCGCTGACGATCCGCCGCTTCACCGGCCACGAAAACGGCGCGGTCTACGGCTCGCCGGAAAAACGCTACGACGGCACCACGCACCTGGAAAACGTATTTGTCTGCGGCACCGACCAGGGCTTCGTCGGCATCATCGGCACGATCATCAGCGGCATCATGATCGCCAACCGCTACTTCCTCCAGGGAGCCGCGGAATAGGCACGTCCGCTTCCGTCGCGAGATGTCCGCACGGAGCCCCGCGAATCCCAAATCTCAAATTTCCAATCCCAAATTCTTCCATGCCCCGTGACTTCCTCCAAGGTGCTCGCGACGAGTACGACGTGATCGTGATCGGTGCCGGCCTGGCCGGATTGACCGCGGCCAACACGCTGGCCCGCAGCGGCCGGTCGGTGTTGCTCCTGGAACAGCACTACAAGCTCGGCGGGCTGGCCACCTGGTTCCGCCGCCCCGGCGGGCACATCTTCGACATCTCGCTCCATGGGTTCCCCGTCGGGATGGTCAAGAGCTGCCGCCGCTACTGGAGCCGGGAGATCGCCGATTCGATCGTCCAGTTGAAGAACATCCGCTTCGACAACCCGATGTTCTCGCTCTCGACCACCTTCGACCGCGAGAATTTCACCCAGCTCCTGATCAGCCGCTTCGGCGTGCCGCAAGAAACGGTCCACCAGTTCTTCGACACGGCCCGGAGCATGAATTTTTACGACGATCAGTCGGTCACCGCCCGGCAGCTCTTTGACCGCTTCTTCCCGGGCCGCGAGGACGTGGTCCGGCTGCTGATGGAGCCGATCACCTACGCCAACGGCTCGACCCTGGAAGACCCGGCGATCTCCTACGGGATCGTGTTCTCCAACTTCATGTCGAAGGGTGTTTACACGTTCCAGGGCGGGACCGATCGGTTGATCGGGCTCATGGAGCAGGAACTCCGCCAAAGCGGCGTCGACGTCCGTATTCGCTGCGACGTCCAAAAGATCCACGTCGACGGCCGGCGAGTGACGGGCGTGACGGTCAACGGCCGGCGGATCAACGCCCGAGTGGTGATTTCCAATGCCAACATCAACGCGACGGTCTTCAACCTGGTCGGCGAGAACCAGTTCGACAAGGATTTCGTCGAGCAAGCCCGGGCCGTCCGGCTCAACAACTCCAGCACCCAGGTCTACCTCGCTCTGAAGCCCGGCGAGACGGTCGATGAAGAGGCCTGCGGCGACCTGCTGTTCAGCTCCACCGCGCCGGCCTTCCGCACGGAACTTCTGTTGAACCGCAAGGCCACCAGCCGCACCTATTCCTTCTACTATCCCAGAACGCGGCCCGGCCGGGACCGTACCCTGGTCGTCGCCAGCACCAACTCCAATTACGCGGACTGGGCCAGCCTCTCCAAGGAGGACTACGCGGCCGGCAAACACGAACTCGTTGAAGACACCCTCAACGCCATCACCAAGTACGTCCCCGACATCCGCGAGAAGCTCGACACGGTCGATTGTGCCACGCCGCTCACGTTCGAGCGCTACACGCACCATCCGCTGGGCACCAGCTTCGGCACGAAGTTCGAAGGCCTGGCCGTCAGCCGCGGCCTGCCCGAGCAGATCCGCGGGCTGTACCATGCGGGAAGCGTGGGGATCATCATGTCGGGCTGGCTGGGCGCGGTCAACTACGGTGTGATCGTGGCCAACGACGTCGACAGCCTCTTGATGAAAATGGGCACCAGCCCCTCCCCTGCTCCGGAAAGCGGAAACCTGCCATGAGCCGCCAGCAAATCCTCGACGCCATCCCGCACCGCGACCCGTTCCTGTTGGTCGACGAGATCGTCGAGTGGACCGAGAAGCGGATCGTGTGCACCAAGACGTTTTCCGGCAAGGAAGACTTTTTTGCCGGCCACTACCCCCATTTCCCCTTGGTGCCCGGGGTGCTGCTCTGCGAAGCGGCGATGCAAGCCGGGGCGATCCTCCTCTCGCGTCACTTGACCGATGCCGGGGGCAAGGTGCCTGTGGCCACGCGAATGAACGACGTCCGATTCAAACGCATGGTTCGGCCCGGCGAGACGATCCGGATGGAAGTCGATCTGACCGAGCGGCTGGCCGACGCCTTTTTCCTCACCGCCAAAGTGACCGTCGACGGAAAACTCTCCGTCCGCTTTGATTTCGCCTGCACGGCAGCGCCGCAATCCCCTCTCCCTCCGGGAGAGGGCTAGGGTGAGGGGCATCGCCATGGACATGACTATCGCCAGTTCCCCTCACTCCGACCTTCTCTCGGAGACAGAGAGAGTCCTCGAACATCTGCTTTAGGAGCGCGGTCTACGGTCGCGGCTTGATGATGGACTTCTTGCAGTTAGCCGGAAAGAAAATCCTGGTCTTCGGCGTGGCCAACCGAAAAAGCGTGGCCTACCACATCAGCCGGGTCGTGACCGAGGCCGGCGCCGAGTGCGTCTACGTGGTCCAGAACGACACGATCCGTCAGAGCCTCTCCAAGCTGCTGGGCAATGCGGAGATCTACGTCTGCGACGTGGAGCACGAAGACCAGATCGCCCGGCTGCGTGAGGAGATCGGCGTCCGCCACACCTGCTTCCACGGCCTGGTCCATTCGCTCGCCTTTGCCGACTACTCGGAAGGCGTCAAGCCGTTCCACGAGACGCCCAAGCAGGCTTTTTTGCGGTCGATGGACATCTCCTGCTTCTCGCTGACGACGATCAGCCGGGCGTTCGCCGATCTCCTGGATCCCGACGCTTCGGTGATCACGATCTCCATTTCCACGACGACCATGGCCAGCGAGAACTACGGCTTCATGGCGCCGATCAAGGCCGCGTTGGACTCGTCGCTGGCCTTCCTGGCCAAGTCGTTCAGCCAGTTCTCCCGCGTCCGGTTCAACGCGGTTGCCCCGGGGCTCCTAAAGACCTCGGCTTCGGCCGGCATCCCCGGTTATGTCGACGCCTATCTCTACGCCGAGCAAGTGATCCCGCGCAAGGAAGCGGTCCAGACCGAAGAAGTCGCCAACGTGGCCGCCTTCCTCTTGAGCCCTCGCTCCAGCGGCCTGAACGCCCAGCGGATCGTCATCGACGCCGGCATGGCGATCAACTATTTTGACCGCGACCTCGTCCGCCGCGCCATGCGTCCGGAGTGAGAAACGTGGGGCGTGGAGAGTGGGGAGAGGGGCCGGGGGTGAGGGCTGAAGCGTCACACGTTCTGCCAAGCGTCAGTATTGCCCGCGTATCGGCGACCTACCTGCCCGCCGATCACCGCGACTACAGCCCCCCGCGCGACGTGCACAACTTTCTACACCGATTGACCCAAAAGCTCCTTGATCGGGGCCGGGGTTTCCTGGAACATGGGATTCCAGAACAACTTGGTTCTCTGGCTTCCTCTTCGCGGTACGGAGCTTGAACGATGTCGAACTCACTCTTGCGATGCGTGTTTTTCGTGGCGACGCTCCTGGTCTTATCGACTCTCGGGACCGCCGTGGCGGCAGAGGGACCGGCCGCACGCTGGACGGCGGAAAAAGCCAACCAGTGGTTCGCTAAGCAGCCGTGGCCGGTCGGGTGCAACTACGTTCCCTCCACCGCGATCAATCAGATTGAGACCTGGCAGGCGGAAAGCTTCGATCCCAAGACGATCGACCGGGAACTAGGCCTGGCGGAGAGCCTCGGCTTCAACACGTTGCGGATCTTCTCGCACGATCTGGTTTGGGAGGCCGATCCGGCGGGGTTCAAGAAACGGGTGGGCGAGTTCCTCGACATGTGCCAGAAGCATCACCTCCGCGTGATCTTCACCTTCTTCACCAACGGCTGCTACGGTTTCGAAGGCGAGGCCCGGCTGGGCAAACAGCCCGATCCGGTGCCCGGCGTCCACAACTCCGGCTGGGTCCAAAGCCCCGGGGCGGCCAACGTGAATGATC
>JBDKTH010000877.1:0-9125 GCA_039680305.1 Thermoguttaceae bacterium
CGCACGCCCAACGTCCTGCTGGCCAACCTCGTCGACTCGCCCCGCCTGGCCGGGGCGGGAAGTGCGGAGCATTTCGCCGGCCAGGGAGTCGATCCACATCTCTGGCACATGGTTTGGGAAGAGCCCCGCGAGGGAACGGCGATCCTCACGCCCCCGCTCGACCGACCGGTGCTCTACTTGCGGGGCAAGCCGAAAGGCGAGTAGGCGGCCGGTCCGCATAGGGCCCGCCGCCGAGCGAACACGACGACCAGCCCTCCGAGGGCGAGCAGTCCGAGCGTGGCCGGTTCCGGCACGGATGACGCATAGTAGCGAACGTAATCGACATCCATCTTCGTCGTGCTGGTTGCCAGACTCCCGTAGCCGCCTGTCGGAATATCACCGGCCCAGGAGTCGTCCTCGACTTCAGAACTGAGGAGGATGTATTCGGTCCGGTTGGAAACGGGATTGGCCGAGTACGTGAGACGGTCGTCAACAAAGAAGCTGTAGGTCATTGGCGTCCACTCCACGGCATAGGTGTGCCATCCCGTGGCCAGGCCGAGGTTGCCCGTGACGGTACCCTTCGACTTGTGATCGGCGCCGTACCCGTCCCAATGCAGGTTGTGGGCCGCCTTGTTGGAGACGTCCACGCCACCGCGGGTGACGGCCCGATGCTCGACGACGTCGATCTCCATGCCGGCCGTGCCCGGATCCCCAATCGGATTGCCCATGGTCGGCGACTGGATCCAGAAGGCCGACCACATGCCGGGCCTCTCGTGAAAAGCGATCCGGGCCTCCCAGTAGCCGTAGGTCGCTTCGAACTTGCCCTGCGTGGCGATCATCCCGGTATAGTGCTTCCCGTTGTCGGTATACGTGGTGATCGTAAGGCTCCCGCCGCCCACCGATACGGCATTTTGCACGTTGACCGCATCGCGGCGAACGCCGAGAGACCGATAGCCCCATTTGGTCGTATCGAGGGACGTCCCGTCGAACTCGTCAGACCAGGAGAGCGTGTAGCCGATCGGGGCGGCAGGGAGATCCGCTGCCGCCAAGGCTGCGGAGAGAGCGAATCCCCAGACCAGCAGAATCCCCGCATGACGGGAATGCGTCGCGTACCACGCGTGCATGTTCGTCCTCCGTGGGATCGTCAAGGGGTCCGCGGTCGCGGTTCGGGAAGATACATGTCGTTGCCGGTCAATCCGCACTCGTCGACCATGTCCAGGCAGTATTCCAGCCGGCCCAAGTTGGCGTCGACGTTGTTCGTGCCGAAAGTGAACTTCACCCCGGCCTGCTTCGCCCGCTTGATGAACGCTGCACTCGGAATCCGGTAACGGGCGTTGATCTCGACGGCAATGCGGTTCTTCGCCGCCGCGTCGATCACCTTCTGCATGCGCTGCGGCGTCCAAAGTTCGTCGTAGCGGCTGGCGATGCAATCGGGCAGGAAGGTGGCGTTGACGTAGATGTTGATCGGCTCGTCGTTCAGAATTCCGACGATTCGCCGGACGTACATCTCCATGAACGCCTGCGGGTCGTTGATCGACACTTCGTCCTTGATCCACAGCCGCGTCCGCTTGCCCTTGTCGTCGGTGAACGTCATGGCATCGGTGAAGACATAATCAAACTGCTTGATCGCCTCGCGGGAGAAGAGCTTGACCCATTCCCGGCCTTCGGCCTGCATGCCGATGAAGACCGGCTGCCCCTGCATGCTGTCCAGGAATGGCCGGATGCCCGCGTCGCTGGTGATCGGGAACCCCACGCCACAGTTGACGGCGATCCCGTAGTTGATCCCGGTCTTGCGCGAGTTGGCCAGGGCCTGCTCGAGCGTCAAGCCGCCCTTGAGGTGAACGTGCAGATCGACGACGGGAACGCTGCCCCGCTGGAGTTTGGCGATCTGCCGGTCGCGATCGTCGGCCACGGCCGGCTCGCTCACGGTGCCCGACGCATCGGCGGCCAGCCGGCGGACTTCAATGTCTTTGATGAACACCTTGCTGTTGGGATCGTGGCACTGCAGGGCGAAGGTCCCGTGCGACAGCCGGCGCTGCGTGTCGTTCGGCCCGGCGGACGGCAGGACCGGCTCGACGTAGTCGATCAGCAGGACGCCACATGCCGAGACGCGGGCCCGCTTGCCGGTCACGACGATGTCGAGGGGGAACCACTCGTTGTCCGGCACGATGGCCTTGTACTGGTTGCGGATTCCGTAGAGGCTCCCGGTCTTCTTCAGTTCGCGGAACTTGCCTTGGGCAACATACGAATTGTTGAGCTGGACCTCAAACCCTTTTTTGGGGAACCCGGTCGGCTGGAATTCCGTGTGGAAGTAGAAGCCCGAATTGGCCCCGGGGGCGGTCATCACCATCGCCCGCAGTTCGAAGTTCTGGAAGTCAGCCCCCGCTCCATTGCCAACATAGAAGAGATGCGACCGGGGACCGTGGACCACGATCGCCCCGTTTTCCACCCGGAATGAGTCGGCGCTCTCGCTGGCCTTCCAGCCGCTGAGCGTTTTGCCGTCGAACAGCGTCGTCCAGCCGTCGCTGGCTTGAGCCGAAGAGACGGCCGTTGTGAGCCAAACGAGCAGTAGGCCAAACCGGATGGATTGCATGGGATGGAGTCCTCGGGAGAGCTAGGGAAAGCGGTCGTCGCAGTGAAAAGCCAGCTTAGTCCGCGGCCATCCGCACCAGGACGCCGCCATGGCGCGGGACAGACGCTTGGAACTGATCGTCGAACCGGCCGAGATCCTTCTGACGCCAGAGGTCGCGCACCGCCTGACTGCCGGTCAGACCCAGGTCCGACCACTTGGCCGTGACGGTTGCCTCTCCGTCGCCGCGGTTGAACAGCCCCACGGCCTTGCTGCCGTCTTCAAGATCCTTGACCATGAGGAACGTGGCGTCGGTCAAGTGGACTACCCGGGCGCACTGGCCCAGCGGATCCTGGTCCACGTCGATGACCTCCGGATTGCAGAGGACATTGAGCGTGAATTCGTCGAGCCGGTTCATGTCGCCGCTGTAGAACAGCGGGGAGGCCATCAGGCACCAGAGCGACATGAACGCATACTGCTCGTCAGCCGTAAGCGGGCAGGGCTTGGGCTCGCCCATGCCGCGGGCGTTGCCCACATAGCCGATCTGAATGTAATCGGGGTCGTTCCAACTGCCGGGCCGGGAGTAAGCCCGGTGTTCGGCATTCTTCAAAGCCACCTGGAAGATCCGATCCAGTTCGAAGCCCAGGTCGCCGGCCGTGCGCCAACAGTGGCCGCCGACCTCGGCGCCCCACTCCCAGACGTTGCCCATGCCATATTGGCAGAGGTTGAAGACGATGTCGCGCCGCTGTTGCTTGAGCAGGTCGCCCATGAGCTTGTAAGGCTTCTGCATCGCCGCCCGACTGCGGTCGCCTGCCGCGATCTTGCTGTAGGAGCACCAGTCGTACTTGAGGAAGTCGAATCCCCACTCGGCGAACTGACTGGCGTCCTGGGCTTCGTGCTGGTAGCTGCCGGAAAACCCGGCGCAGGTCAACGGGCCGGGGGAGGTATAAGTCCCGGCTTTCAGACCCTTAGCGTGGATGTAGTCGGTCAGGGCCTTCATGTCGGGAAAGTGTTTGTTGCAGAGGATGTTCCCCTGAGCGTCACGCAACGGGCCGACGCGCAACGGATCGGCATGCCGCGGGGCGTTCATCCAGCAATCGTCGATGTTCACGTACTGATAGCCGACGTCGGCCATGCCGCTGGCGACCATCACGTCGGCCGCTTCACGCATGAGCTTATCGGTCACGCGGTTATAGTGGGCGTACCAGTGGTTCCAGCCCATCGGCGGCGTGAGGGCCAGAAGATCGCCACAGACGACCTTGAACTTCCGCTCTGCCGCACCGTGGGCGTTGGTCGCCTTCAAGGTGACGACATGCTCCCCCCGCTGTGCCACCGAGCCGGTAATGATGCCCGAAGCCGGATCAAGCGCCAGCCCAGCAGGCAGATCCGCCGCCGCGAACGTCATCGGGCGTTGCCCGGTGGCCGGAATGCGATAGACCAGCGGGTTGCCTGGCCGGCAGCCGTAGACCTTGGGGCCGTTGATCCGCGGGGCAGGGCCCGGCTTGGGCGTAAGGATGACGAAGTCCTTTCGCGGTGCCGGCTCTGCCGCACGGACCTCCAGCGCCGGGGGGCCGGCGCAGAACAACACAATCACCCCCGCAACGCTCACGATCAACGACGGACGGCGGTTCATGGCTTGGCTCCCGGATGGTGCCCCACGACACAACACGCGTTATCTCGGCTGCGGAATCCACACGCGATACTGCGACGCTTCGCTCCAGGTCTTGCCGGCCGAAGCGAAGTCGCACATCGGCAGTGAGGTCTTGCCATCGGCCAGCGGAACGCGGAAGAGTTGCCAGATGTGCTCCGGCTTGTCAGTCACGGGCACAAGGTCGACAAAGCCGTTGCTGTCGGCCTTGATCGCGGCCGGGGCGTCGATGTCGCCCGACTCCAGGCGACGGTCGCGGGCCAGAACCATCGGGCCACGCACCACGGCGACGTAGGACGGATCGCCCGGGGCGCGGACCAGGCGAGCCCGGAGGTCGAGTTTCAGAGTGAGCGTATCGCCCGGGTTCCAGGTCCGCTTGAGCGAGACATAGCTGCCGGGCGTGACGGGCTGCGCCTGGTTGTTCAACGTCAAGGTGGTCTGCGTGCTCCAGGCGGGAATGCGGAGCTTCAGCGCGAACGCCTCGGGCTTCTCCGGTGTGACGCGGATCTGGACCGTGTCGCTCACCGGGTAGTCGCCCACCTGCTGGATGCTCACGCGGTTGCCCGAGGGCAGGACGGCCGTGGCCGAGAGTTGACCGTAGAGGTTGACCACGGGGCCTTCGGCGTCGGACATCACGGCCAACTGGGGCAGGAGCATCAGGCCGCGCGGGCCGTTGGCCACACAGCAGTTCTGCTTCATCTTGCACTGTTCCGGGGCCCGTTCGCGCACGCCGGCCAGCGGGGCGTGATGGCACCACCAGGTGCCGTCGGTCCCCTGGGCGCCCAGCAGCGCATTGTACGTGGCCTGCTCGATCTCGTCGGCATACGACGGTTGGCCGGTCAGGCGGAGCATCTGGGCGGCGAACTTGATCCAGGTGACGGTCACGCAGGTCTCCATGCCCTTGCTCCAGCGCACGGTCTGCCGGTTGCGCCCGTCGCACCAGCGTTCCCAGTCGGAGCCGGAACCGATGATGGTGATTTCCGTGTCGCGGATGTTCTGGAAGACCTTTTGGGCCGCCTCAAAATACTCAGACTTGCCGGTCACGCGATAGAGTTCGGCCAAGCCCTCATAGCACGACATCATCTCATAGGACTTCGATTTGCCCTGATCGCCATAGTCCTTGATCACCGGCTTGGGCCCGGGGAACATCTGGAAAACGGGCGTGCCGGCCAAGGCCTTGCGCAAGAGGTCCGGACCCTTGGGAGTGGCCCACTGGTCGACGATGAACTGGCCGAACGCCAGATACTCGGGCTGGTTGGTGCGGCGGAACAGGAGGACCATCGGCTCCAGAACCGAGCTGGAGGCCATGCCGCTCCACATGTCGTTCTCGAACGGGCTGGCCTTGCCCGGGCCCACCTCGCTCAGGAGGAAGTCGGCATGACGGCGCGCGGCCTGGAGGATCGTCTCATCGCCGGTGATGTCGTACCAGGCCAGCAAGCCCAGCAGGGTGTACTTCCGGCCCCAGATGTCCCAACTCTTGCGGTGTCCGCCGTCGGGATAGGCGCCGATGTAGCCGTCGGGCGTATGGGTAGCGATCAGGCCCTTGACCGCCCGTTCGATGATCTCCTTGAGTTTCGGGTCGGCCGAGTAGCGATAGGCGGCGATCGCCGAGGTGATCCACTTGCCCCAGAACTCGCTGCGCCACTCGCCCTTGTCCTTCCGGTCGTGGAACGGCTGGATCACGTGGTCCACGTCCTGGGCCATGATCCGATTGTGGAGGCACAGGTCCATCTCGTCGCCCAGATGCCCTTGGATACGGACGGCGCCGGGGGCGAGCGGGACGAGGGTGTCGGCCACCTTCACCGCGGCCTTTTCAGCCGCCGCGGCCGAGGAAACGAGGAGGAGGGTTCCGCCCAAAGCCACGAGGAGCGTGCTGCATTTCATGGGTGTCTATCTCTTGCGGGGGGATGATCAGTCAATGCGCTCCATTATGTCACCGACGGCGTCACGAATCCAGGGGCCCGTGTGGATGCCCATGTTCCGTCGAACGAGAAAAGCGGGGCTGGCTTCATCCTCTCTTCAGGTTCGATCTAGTAGACTGGACTTACGTTGGTGAAGGCGGTCGGTCCTTTGGCACGAGGAGTCCCGTAACAAGTGGGGGGACGTCGGATCGCCAGGTAGTTGGTCGGGAGTATCCGCCACCAAGACGGAACAGAACAGGGAGAGGCGAGGTCATGAGAGAATTCTTCCGCATGAGAACATGGGCTGGGCCGCTGACGATCGGGTCGTTCGCGGTGGTTGGGGCAACCGGGGTCCTGATGTTCTTCCATCTCAACACGGGCCTGATGAAGCTGGCCCACGAGTGGCTTGGCTGGCTCATGGTCGTCGGCGTTGTCGCCCATGTGGCGATCAATTGGAGACCCTTCGTCAACTATTTCCGCAAACCGGCGGGGATTGTGATCATCGCGGTGCTGTTCGTGTTAGGCGCCCTGTCGGCCTTCGCGGGGGGAGGCCGTTCGGGCTGCCAGCATCCCCTGATGGGGCCGTTCACGGCTCTCGAACAGTCGTCGCTCGCGGTGGTGGCCCAGGTCGCCAAGAGCAGTCCGGAGGCGTTGCTAGAAAGTCTCCGGGCCCGGGGGATGCGAGTGCGCGACGGTGAGCAGACGATTCGCGAGATCGCATCGGAAAACGGCGTGCGAAGCATGGAACTCCTGGGGTATATTCTAGGAGGGCAGCAAACCTCCTCGGGCGGGCATCCCCGAGGTTGACGCGATTCAGTCCCAGGGGATAGTGGTTCAGGGCTCGTGATGAGAGTCTTAGTGATCGAAGACGAACCGGACCTGCGCCGCGTGCTCTCCAAGTCGCTTGAGGAGGCCGGTTACAGCGTCGATGCGGCGGCCGACGGCGAGGAAGGGCTCTTTAAGGCGACCAGTTGGGATTACGATGCGATCGTGCTCGACATCATGCTGCCGAAGCTCGACGGTTGGCAGCTCCTTGAGCGGCTGCGTCAATCGAAGACCACGCCCGTCTTGATCCTCACCGCACGCGATGCGGTTGCCGATCGCGTGCGGGGCTTGGACTCCGGCGGCGACGACTACCTGATCAAGCCCTTTGCGCGTGCCGAGCTTCTCGCCCGGCTGCGGGCCCTGATTCGTCGATCGGCCGGCAAGGCCTCCCCAATCCTGACGCTGGGCGACGTGTTGCTGGACACCGCGGCGCGGACGGTGACCAAGGCAGACCAGGAGGTCTATCTCACAGCACGTGAATACGCTCTGGTCGAGTTGCTCGCGCTGCATCGAGGGGAGTTGGTCACGCGCACCATGATCTACGAACACCTCTTCGATGAGACCGAAGACACGCTGTCGAACCTCGTGGAAGTCCACGTGGCGAACGTGCGCAAGAAACTGGGGCGGGATTTCATCGCGACGCGCCGCGGACAGGGGTATCTGATTGATGATTAAGTCGCTCCGCTGGCGATTGCAGTTGTGGCACGCGCTGATTCTGTTGGTCGTGCTCGTCGGCTTTGGCGGGGGACTGTTCGTCGAGATGCGTCGCACCCAGTTCTACGACATCGACACGGAGTTGGGGCAAGCCGCCCATGCCGTGCTCGCTCAGGTTCGTACGCACGGACGGCCGCCGGGGCCTTGGGACGGAGGACGCCATCGGGGGCCGGAGGGACGCGAAGATCGGGTCAAGCCGCATCCGCACGAGTTGTTTGCCCCGCCCGACCGCCAGGACCGATCGCCCGAACTGCCGGCCCGGTTCCGGCAGCGATATGAAGAGGACGACGTCGCCCGGCCCTATTTCGCGGTCTGGCGGTCCGGCGCAGCGCTCCTCCACGCCTCCGGGCTGCCGGCCGACACGCCCATGCCCGACGTCCAACCGGCGGCCGTGCACGACGGTCCCGAGCCGCCCCAGTTCCGCCAACGCGGCGCGCTGCGTGAGGCCATTCAGTCCGGGCCGGGCGGACTGCTGGTGCTGGTGGGCCGATCGATCCAGACGGAACTCAACCAGTTGCGGCAGTTGGCGTACCTTCTGCTTGCCACGGGAGCAGGCGTGCTCGGCGTGGGGCTCGTCGGCGGATGGCTGATTTCCAAGCGGGCCGTGTTGCCGATCGTGGCCATGACGGCGACCGCCGAGGCGATCTCCGCCTCGAACCTGTCGCAACGCATCGACGTCGCGGAAACCGATAGCGAACTGGGCCGGCTCGGCCGAGTCCTCAATGCGATGTTCGACCGGCTCGAGGCCGCGTTTGAACGCCAGGTCCGCTTCACGGCCGACGCCTCCCACGAGTTGAGAACCCCAGTCTCCATCATCTTTGCCGACACGGAGTTGGCCCTGACCAAGAACCGGTCGGGCGAAGAGTATCGGCAGACGATCGAGACCTGTCACCGAGCCGCCAAGCGGATGCGCTGCCTGGTGGACGCCCTGCTGACGCTCGCGCGGATCGATTCCGGCGAACTCGTCCTGCGCCAGGGACGTTTCGATCTGGGAGACGTTGCCACCGAATGCGCCGAACTGCTCCGACCGCTCGCCGCTCAGAAGCAGTTGCGTTGGGAACTCAGCGTCGCCTCCGTCGAGATCACCGGCGACCCCGAGCGGATCGCCCAGGTGATCATGAACCTGCTGACCAACGCCATCCACTACAATCGCGCAGGCGGCGAGGTCCGGCTCTCGGTTGCCCGGGACGCCCAAGGGGCCGTGCTGACGGTGGCCGACACCGGCGTGGGCATTACGGCCGAAGACCAGCCGCACATCTTCGAGCGGTTCTATCGGGCCAACAAAGCCCGTTCTCAAGAGCTGGGCGGCAGCGGATTGGGCCTGGCGATCTGCCAGAGCATCGTCCAAGCGCACGGCGGCTCGATCGCGCTGACCAGTGAGGTGAAACAAGGAACGCGATTCATGGTGCGGCTGCCGTGAGGAGATGCCCCAAGAAACACCACCGGGGAGCCGAAACTCCCCGCGGTTGTTCGCTCGCGTGTGGTCCTG
>JBDKTH010000528.1:0-3349 GCA_039680305.1 Thermoguttaceae bacterium
GATGAGATCCATGGCAGCGCAGTGGCGGGCCTCGCAAGCTCGGCACCGCCCTACTTGATTACCCGTTCTGTTCGTCAAAACCCATTGGGAGAGGGAGAAAGACGCTATTTGAAAGTTACCTTACAGCGCTGCCCGGCTCTTAACGCCACGAGCACGGTCCCGTCGGCGTTGGGCGGCACGGGCACGGATTGGCCGTCGATCTCGAGTTGGGCGACCTGTTGGCCCTTGGGGGCGCGGAGCGTGTGGCGGCCGGCGATTTGGGCGGTGAGGATCGCGTGCGTGGCACGGCCGTCGTTCCACGTCAGGTCGACTTCCAAGCCACCGCGAGCACGCAGGCCGGCAAAATGGCCGTCGGCCCAGACCTTGGGCAGGGCCGGCAACAGGGCGATCTCGCCGGCGTGGCTTTGCAGGAGCATCTCGGCAATGCCGGCCGTGCCGCCGAAGTTGCCGTCGATCTGGAACGGCGGGTGATTGTCAAACAGGTTCGGCAGGGTGCAGCCGGCCAAGAGGCCTTTGAAGATCGAGTAGGCGCGCTCGCCGTCTTCCAGGCGTGCCCAGGCGTTCACCTTCCAGGCCCGGCTCCAGCCAGAGCTCGCGTCGCCGCGCCGGTTGAGCGTTTTTTGGATCGCCTCGGCCAGCTCGGGCGTGCCACGCGGGGTGATCTGCCGGCCGGGGTGCAGGCCGAACATGTGGGAAATGTGCCGGTGCTGCGGCTCCACCTCTTCGTAGTCGATCACCCATTCCTGCAAGGCGCCGGTCCGCTTGCTGACCTGTAGCGGAGCGAGTCGCTTGAGGGCCAAGACCAGTTCCGCGCGAAACGCGGCGTCGAACGTGCCGTCCGGGCCGAGCGTGTCGATCGCTTCCAGGCAGTTGGTGAACAGGTCGTGAATGATCTCCAGATCCATGGTCGCGCCGTAGGTGAACATCGACCGCTTGCCGTCGGGCGTGCGGAAGGCGTTTTCCGGCGAGTGCGACGGGCAGGTGACCAGGCGGCCGGCCACGGGCGAACTGGGCGGGGCCTCGACGAGGAAGTCGAGCATGAAGCGGGCCCCGCCTTTCAAGAGCGGATAAGCCCGACGGGCCAGGAACTCCTTGTCGCCGCTGAACCGGTAGTGCTCATAGGGATGCTGGCAGAGCCACGCCGCGCCGACCGGCCAGACGCCCCAGACGCCGTCGGCCGGGACCGTGAAGCCCCAGACGTCGGTCAGATGGTGGACGACCCAGCCCCCTGCCCCGTAGTGCTGCTTGGCCGTCTCGCCGCCCGGCTTGACCAACGATTCCATCAGGTCGACCAGCGGCAAGTGGCATTCGGCCAGGTTGCACACCTCGGCCGGCCAGTAGTTCATCTGGAGATTGATGTTCGTGTGGAAATCGGCGTTCCACGGGGCCTTCATCTGGTCGTTCCAGATCCCCTGGAGATTGGCCGGCAGGCAGCCCGGGCGCGAACTGCCCATCAGAAGATACCGGCCGAACTGGAAGTAGAGGACGGCAAGCTGCGGATCGTCGGCCCCGTCGCGCACTGAGGCCAATCGCTCGTTGGTGGGCAGCTTCTGCCGGGCCGGATCGAGCGAGCCGAGTTCGAGCTTCACGCGGCGGAACAGGGCCTGATGGTCGGCCGTGTGATCGCCGATCAGTTTCTTATAACCTTTCGCCGCGGCCGCCTCCAGTTGCGCAAGGCACGTCTTCTCGGGATCGGCGTTGCGATAGCTGGTGGCCGAGGTGAGGAGGAAGGTCACCGCATTGGCGCCCTCGATTACGAGACCCTTGTCTCTAGTGGCCAAGGTGCCGCTTTCAAGGATCGCCTTGAGATGGGCCTCGAACTTCATCCCCGCGCCGCCGTTGCAGGCCCCGCGGAGCACGAGGCGGTCCATGGCTGGCGCTCGGGTTTCCGCCTCTTGGGAGCGAGTCAATGCGGCCGCGCAGTGGATCCGGCCGGGCTGGTCGCAGGAGAAACGCACGACCAGCACCTGGTCCGGGGCACTGGCAAAGACCTCGCGCGTGAACTGGGCGTCGCCCACGCGATACGTAACCCGCGCGATCCCCGCGTCGAGGTCCAACTCACGGCGATAGTCAGACACGAGGTCGAGCGCGGGCACATCGAGCCACAGGTCGCCGAGCGGCTCGTACGACTCGATCCGGCAGGGAATGCCCATCATCGTGCGCCCGGCCAGTTCCGTGGCCGCGTCGTTCTTGCCTTCAAACAGCAACCGCCGCACCTCGGGCAGGGCTTTGAGCGCTTCGGGGTTGTGGCGATCCTTGGGGCCGCCGGCCCAGAGGGCGTCGTCGTTCAGTTGGATTCGCTCGCGGCTCAAACCGCCAAAAACCATGCCGCCCAAACGCCCGTTGCCCACGGGCAACGCCTCGGTCCACACGCCGGCCGGTCGGCGGTACCAGAGGACCAGCGGATCGGCGGGCGGCTCGGCCTGGCCGGTGATCTCGGCAAGACTGAACGCGCCAGCCCCGGCGAGGCTCACGAGGAACTGCTTCCCCTGAGCACTCTCGGAATCGACCGGCCAGTTGGCCCAGGCCCGCTCGTCGCCGGTGCGGAATTGCCACACGCCGCTCAAGTCGATTGCGCCCGCCGCACAGGAAATGGCCAACGGGCCGCTCAGGATCCCGCCGGTGCCGCCCTGGTCGTGGACGCGCACGGCGATCAGGTTGTACTGTCCGGGGCGGACGAGCTTGGCGGCCACCGAGTAGCGTCGCGCGACGCCCGACTTCCCTTCGGCCTTGGGCGGCAGTGTGCCAGTGGCGCCGATCTTCGTGCCGTTGAAATAGGTTTCTTCGCTGTCGTCGATCCGACCCAGTTCGAGCTTCAGCGGTTTGCCTTCCCAGTCGTTGGGCAGCTTGACGAAGCAGCGATACCAGGCGAAGCCGTTGTGTTGGCCCAACTCCTTCGGAAACGCGTCCTCCCACGCCCCCGGCACGTTGATCGGGCTCCACTCCGTGGTTGGCGAATCGGCCAGGAGCGTGGTGGCCAGGGCGAGGGTCAGAAGCGCGGACGAAAGGGCGAGGCAGGAGCGTGGCGTGGACATGATGCGGACCTCTTGGGGGGCAAGCCGACACGTGCTCCTAGTATAGGTAGGCACAGGTCCGCTCACAACACTGCTCCAAGGGGGCGGGAAAGGCGCGGATCGCACAGGTGAAAATGACAAGTCCGAGCCGGGGCGGGGCGCGCCGGTCCGGGATCGGGGCGGCACGGCTCGGATTGGATTGGATTGGATTGGATTGGAGTTGTCAGAGAGGAGATTGCTTGCTGTCGATGCGGAGCGTGAAGGCCGCGAAGCGGTCAAGGGGCGTAGCCGTGGGCGCAAGCCCACGGAGTCATAGCGGTTCGGTGTGTCGTGGA
>JBDKTH010000792.1:0-1672 GCA_039680305.1 Thermoguttaceae bacterium
GGATCATGCCGAGGCTGAAGACATCGGTCAGCGGGTCGTGGTGGCCCAGTTGGTGCTCCCAGGCGACATAGCCCGGCAGGTAAACGGGGCGAGTGATCTCGGCGTCGCGCCGGCCGATGGCCAGATCCACAAGCTCTCCACATCCCTCGTCGACTTCGGTCGTGCGGCGCACCTCGGCGACGATTTCGACGGACGCCTGGCAGGCCGCCTCGATGCGGCGCACGGCGGCCGCGTCGGCGCGGGGTTCCTGGCGCCGGGCCTCCTCGAACCAGATCCTCGCCCCGGCGACCTGGAGCGCGTCGAGCCCCTCCAGCGGCGCGACCTTGCCCGCCGCGTGGGCCTCGACGACTTCACGCGCCAGCGGCAAGAAGCTGCTCAGCGCGTCTTCCGTCGAAAACCCATCGGTCTCCAATCGCGTCCGGAGGTATTCGCAAAAGGCGGTCATCGGGAGACGGTGTCCTTCTTGGCTCGGGCGAGCAAGCCCTCCTTGTCCTGGTCGATCTTTTCCAGTTGCTTCTTGCGCAACCGGAGTTCCCGCTGGGCGATCTCCACGAAGCGATCCTTGAGCCCCAGGCGCTCGACGAGCGTGAGGGCCGCGGCCAACGGCAGCTCTTCGAGATCCCGGTCGACGGTCACGAAGTCCAACAGCACGTAGCAGTAGTAGTCGCTCATCCCCGCGTCGTCGGTGCGGAGTTCGTCGGCCCGCGAGAGATCCTCCCCGCTCTCGGGAGCCGCATAGTCGTCGAAGAACAGCCGGGCGTGGGCCAGGACCAGGTCTGTCTGCATCCATCGCGGAGCGAGTATCGCGTCGACCAGACGGCGCGTCAGCCCGGCCGCCCGACGTTGGCCCAGGAGGTCCAGGCCATCGAGCGAGAGGGGCCCTTCGATCATCGCCGCGATCTTCGCATCGGCCTCCGGGGCGCCCGTGGCCCAAAGCTGGAGGGCCAGCGCACGGATAAAAGCCTCGGGATGGGTCAGTTCGTTTGCCCGGACGGGGCCTCGGCCAAGAATCTCCTCGGCCTGGCGCAGGTAGCTCTCCGGACTGACGTCGTCCAACTCGGTATGCACTTTCAGGAGCATGGAGACCACGACCAGCGGATCGCCCACGACGGCCAGCGCCCCGCGGTCGCAGAAGACCTCGTTATAGAGCCCAAACAGGCGTGCCGACGCAAAGTGCGGCGTGTCGGCCAGCGTGTCGTGCGACAGGGCGGCCAGGACCTGATCGACGACCAGGTACTCCCCGTCGCAGCACTGCCACGAGAGAAGATGACTCAGTTCGTGGGCCAACAGGGCCCGAAGTTCCCCCTCGGCCAGCTTCGAGCAGACCGGTCCGTGAAGCACGATGTGGGCGTCGCTGGGCACGTAGGCCAAGGAGGCGTTGAGCCCTGCCGGGTTCTGAGCCTGGTAGACGGTGACCGGCACGGTCAGGCCGAGCCTCTGGGCCACGCTCTCGGCGGTCGCGTAGATTTCCGACTGCGACGGGCGTTCCACCCGATAGGTCGATTTCAACAGGTCAAAGCGAACCGCTTCGGCCTGTTCCTCGCGCACCCGGTTCGAGGCGTACCAGTTCCACGTCTCCGGCTGCTCCGCTTTGAGATAGGCGCGAATCGCCTCGTGGTACGGCAGCGGCTTCAGCTCGATCGAACGATTCGCCTCTTGCACACTCGACATT
>JBDKTH010001047.1:0-5229 GCA_039680305.1 Thermoguttaceae bacterium
CACCTCCTCGGGCAGATGGACGCCCAGGCCCGGCTCGTCCACCGGATAGAGATACCCGTCCTCGAACCGCGGCATCTGGATCACCAACTCGTCGCGCAACGCCGCCTGCCGGCTGTACTCGAACACGAGCAGGTTGGGCTGGGCCGTACACAAATGCAGGTGGGCCATGAAGCCGACGCCGCTGCGAAAGACGTGCGGCGCCCAGGCCAACCCATGAGCGTGGGCATAGTCGGCGATGCGCCGCGTTTCGCCGATCCCGCCGGCGTGCGTGATGTCGGCCTGGATCACGTCGAGGGCCTCGTGGTCCACCAGCGAGCGGGCTTCGACCATCCCAGTGAGATTCTCGCCGCCGGCGATCGGGAATCGGGCTGCCCGGCGAACTTCCGCATACCCGGCCACGTCGTCGGTGCGCACCGGCTCCTCTAGCCACATCGGCCGATACGGGGCCAAGCGCTCGACCGCCTCCAGGGCCGTCTTGATCAGCCACGGGCGGGGCACGTAGCCTTGGCCGGCATCGATTGCCACGTCAATCGTGTCGCCCACCGCTTGCCGGGCCACGGCCATCACATGCTCATCCCGCGCCGGGTTGGGATACCCGCCGCGGACCTTGACGGCCGTAAAGCCAGCGTCCACGTGGCGTTTCAGTTCGTCGGCCAGGGCCTGGTCGCTCTGTTCCATCCCGCCCGATGCATACGCCCGCAGACGCGAACGATACGCCCCGCCCAATAGCCGGTAGACCGGCTGGCCGAGCAGTTTTCCCTGGATGTCCCAGCAGGCCGTCTCGATCCCGCTGATTACGCCAATCGCCAGCCCCCGGCGGCCCCAAAAATGGCCCGACTTGTAGAGCCGGTCGTAAAGCAGATTCGTGTCGAACACCGACAGATCGGCGAGCATCCGCCAACAGAACCGGGCCAACGACTCGGCCACCTCGGGGACAAAATGCCCGTCGCCAATCTCGCCCAAGCCCGTGGTGCCGTCCTCGGCGGTCAGACGCACCAGCACGATGTTCCACACGTCGACCTTGCCGCCGGAGAATTTCCAGCGTTGGTCCTTGCCGTACGGCTGTGAAAGCTTGATGATTTCGAGCTTCGCGATTTTCATGAAGGTGACTCACTCTTAGGAGATGCCCCAGTCAGTTTTTCCGCACGCGGGCTGGAGGATGTCCAAATGGTCAGACCATCGATCGCCGTCTTCCGGCCGCCAACGACCAGGCTGGCGCCGTAGCCGACCGTGACGAGTGCGGCATTCGTCAGCGTTCCGATCAGGAACGGATGGGTTGGCCAGCGGAGGCCCGGCGGCACGAGCCAGTGAAAATGGCTGCCGACCAGGTAGAGGCTCACGGCCAGCGACACGCCAATGCCGAGGTTCGCCCCCACGGCGTTGGCCCGCCGCGAGAGCATCCCAAGCAGAAACAGCCCGCCCAATCCGCCAGCGAAGATGGCGTAGACGAGGAACACCAGATCCAACAGCGTTCGGGTAGGGACGCTCGCCAAGGCGAGGGCCCCGAGGGTGACCACGCCGCCGCCGGCCAGCGTGGTCAGCTTGGCGACGCGCAGGTAATGGGCCTCCGTCTGCCGCTTGACCAGCAGGCGGCGGTAGATATCGATCTGAAAGACCATAGAGACCGCGCTTAGGCTCGTCGTGAGCGCGGACGTGGCCGCGGCGATCAGGGCGGCGATGATAATGCCCGTAAACCCGGCCGGAACCCGGGTCAGGATGAAGTGGGGAAAGACCTCATCGGGGTTCAGCCCGGAAACCCGCGGGTCGGGCACGGTGGCGTAGTAGGCGTACAGGCAAGTGCCAATGAACGTGAAGAAACAGAACAGCGGAACCACCCCCAGGCTTCCCACCCAAAGCGCGATGCGAGCCTGAGTGTTGGTTCGCGTGGCCAGGTAACGCTGCACAATGTTTTGATCGGCGCTATAATACAATAACTGGTTCGACAGCCCGTGAAGCACCAGCACCAGGAGCGTCACCTGGCAAAAGTCTCCAAGCAGGCTTCCGCCCGAGATATGGATCGGCGGCAAGGCGAACTTGCCGTCCCGAAGGCCGAGGTCCACGACCGTGCTAATCCCCTCCGGCAGCTCGTGGCAGATCAGGCCGATGCAGAGGACAGCCCCCAGGGCCAGGACGAAGGTCTGCATCATGTCGATCCAGAGCACCGCGCTGAGCCCTCCAAAAACGACATACAGGGTCGTGACCGCGCCGCAGAGACAGATCGACTGCGTCGGCGTCAGACCGGTGAGCAGTTTCAACGGGATCGCCAGCAGCACGAGGATCAACCCCATGCGACCGGCCTGCAAGAGGAGAAACATCGAGCTGCCATAGACCCGGGTCAGCGTGCCGAAGCGTCGCTCCAGGTATTCGTAGCCCGAGGCGATCCCCAGCCGGCGATACAGGGGCAAACAGACACGGTCGGCAAGGATCGCCACGACCGGCATCATCAGAAACGGCACGATTCCGCCCCAGTTGCCCTGATAGGCGGCGGCCGGAAAGGCGAGGAAGCTCAACGAGCTGATCGACGCGCCGATGAACGACAGCCCCACGACCCAGCCGGGCGCCGAGCGATCGGCGAGAAAATAGCCCTCGGCCGTCGACACGCGTTTGGAGCACCGCCAGGCAATCGCCCCCACGCCCGCGAACATCGCCGCCAGAACCATGTAGTCCAACAGGCTCAATTGGTACTGCGTCGGCATCCTCGTCGCCCTCCGAATTGGTGATCGTCGCGCCGCGTTGAGGCAATTCTATCAAGCCTCGCGCAACAGCCGAAGCGTCTCCCCAAAAACGACATACACGGCAGCCATTTTGTGCATCGGTCGGCGCGATTCGGGCACATCGGTAGCCCCGAGTCTCCGTTTGGGGTAGACTATTAGCTTCCCCGTTGATCGGGAGATTGCCAGCCCCGCGCGGCACAAGTGCCGCGGCTAGAACGGATCGTTGCCCGCCCAAGGAACCCGCCCATGCCATGCAAAGTCTTCCTCGCCCTGTTTCTCACCGCGACCATCGCTCAAGCCAGTCTCGCGGCCCCGCCTGCGACGCAAGCCATCACGACCCCGGAGGGCTTCGCCAATCCAGCGGCCCGGTTCCGAATCCTGAAGATAGTCCACGGCTTGCCGGAAAAGCCCGACGGGCAGGACAAGCTGCTCGCCACGCTCACAGCCCAAGGGTTCGGCGGAATGGCGACCAATGTCGCCTGGCATGACTACCTGCAGAGCGAAACCCACTGGCAGAGCTTCGTGCGTGGGATCGAAAAGGCCAAGAAGGCCGGGATGGCGCTTTGGCTCTATGACGAGCATGGCTACCCCTCGGGCAATGCCGGCGGACTGACGATGCGCGAGCATCCGGAGTGGCAAGCCCGCGGGCTTCTGATCGCCGACCGGGCCGTCGGGCGCGGGCCCATGACCATCGACGTGCCGCCGGGGCAGCTGAAGCGGGCCGTGGCGTTGCCCGTCAGCGGCAGACGCATCGACCTGGATAAGGCGGTGGACCTGTCGTCTCAAATCCGCGACGGAAAACTCTCGTGGGACGCACCGGAAGGATCATGGCATGTGATGGTGCTGACCGAGGACCGGCTGTACGAGGGGACCCACTCGGCGTTAAGCCTCTGCGACAAGCTCCCCTACATCAACCTCCTCCAGCCCGAGCCGACGGCGAAGTTCCTTGAGTTGACCCACGCGGCCTATGCCCGTCACCTGGGCGACCACCTGGGCCAGACGTTCATCGCCACCTTCACGGACGAACCCTCGTTGATGAGCTCGTTCATGCGTCCCCAGCCCTACCGCGTTCTCCCCTGGGCCCCGAACCTGGCCCAAGAGTTTCGGAAACGCCGGGGCTATGCGATCGAACCGTTGTTGCCGGCCCTGGTGGCCGACGCCGGCCCGCGCGGCGCCCGGGCTCGCTACGACTTCTGGCTGACCGTCGGCCAGTTGGTCGCCGAGAACTACTTTGGCCAGATCCGCACCTGGTGCCGCCAGCACCACATACCCTCGGGCGGACATCTCCTGGCCGAGGAGTCGCTCGTGGCGCACGTGCCCTACTACGGCGATTTCTTCCGCTGCGCCCGCTATCTCGACGCCCCCAGCATCGACTGCCTCACCAGCATCCCGAAAGAGGTCCCCTGGTACATCGCCCGGCTGATCTCCAGCGTCGGCGAGGTGGAAGGCCGCGTCGACACGATGTGCGAGGTTTCGGATCACGCCCAGCGTTACCGGCGCAAGGACGACACGCGCCCGATTCGCGTGGTTACGGAAGACGAGATCCGCGGCACCTGCAACCGGCTGATCGTCAACGGCATCACGACGCTCACCAGCTACTACTCGTTCAAAAACCTCAGCAACGAGCAGTTGCAGCGGCTCAACCTCTTCCTCGGCCGCTGCTGCGGGATGCTCTACGGCGGCCACCAGGTCACCGACGTGGCCTTCGTCTACCCGATCGAAAGCGTGTGGCCGAAGTTCGTCCCCTCGCGGCATTCGTGCAACGACGTGCCGGCCGAGGGCCATCAGGTCGGGTCACTCTACCGTCAGGCGGCCGATCGGCTTTTTACGGGCGGCCGCGACTTCACGTTCATCGACGCCCGCACGCTCGTCGAGGCCCAGGCCGGCGAAGGCACGTTGCGTTTCCGCGATCTACGGTGGCGCGTAGTGGTCCTGCCGGGCGTTGACACGCTGCCGCTGGCCGCCTGGGAGAATCTTGCCCGCTTCTGGCGATCCGGCGGCGTGGTCGTCGCCCTCGGTTCTTTGCCGACCAACAGCGAAAGCGAATTCCCCGCGCCGGCCGTCCAGAAGCTGGCCGCGGAACTGTTCGGCGACGGCGATGGTGCCCGCAGCCAGGTCAACGCAGCCGGCGGCGCGGCCGTGTATCTCCCGATGAAGGCCGTGCCGCAACTCGTCCCGGTCTTGGCCGCGATCCTCGATCCGGAAGTCCGGGTGACGGGCGCCAACCCTCCAATTCGTGTCACGCATCGACAGATTCAAGGCGCGGAGGTCTTCTTCCTCGTCAACGATAGCGACGAGCCGTGGGAAGGCGAAGTCAGCCTGGCGGCAGATGGCCCAGGACAGCAGTACGATCCGGCGACCGCGGCGATCACCCCAGTTGTCAGCCCCAACGGCCTCCGCCTCAAGCTAGCCCCGTACGGCGGGATCCTCTATCGTTTCGACCGGGCCCAGACGCCCCAGCGGCGGCCCGTGTCGGCCAAGGACCTGCCGACATCGCCAAAATGACCTCGGTCGA
>JBDKTH010000564.1:0-10464 GCA_039680305.1 Thermoguttaceae bacterium
GTCTACAGCTTCACAGGTTCGCTTTAACGGCACTCATCCTTGCCGCCACGGTGATTTCTTCGGCCTATGGCGGCCAGCCTGCGGGCTCGCGATCGACGCCAAACATCGTATTCATCCTGGCCGACGACCTCGGCTATGGCGACGTCAAGTGTCTCAACCCCGAGGGGAAGATCGCCACGCCGAACCTCGATCGACTAGCGGCGGGCGGGATGATCTGTACCGATGCCCATTCGAGTTCCTCGGTCTGCACGCCCACCCGCTACGGGATCCTGACGGGCCGCTACAATTGGCGGTCGGCGCTGAAGAGCGGAGTGCTGGGGGGGCTCTCGCGGCGGCTGATCGAGCCTGGCCGGCTGACCGTTCCCGCACTGCTCAAGCAGAAGGGCTACGCGACCGCTTGCATCGGCAAGTGGCATCTCGGCATGGATTGGCCGCTCAAAGACGGCGGTTTTGCCACCGACTATCCTGACGGCTGGCAGGTCGACTACACCCGACCGATCCAAAACGGTCCGACGGCCGTGGGCTTCGACTACTTCTTCGGCATCAGCGCCTCGCTCGACATGCCGCCCTACGTGTTCATCGAAAACGATCGGGCGACCGCCGTGCCGACGGTCGAGAAGACCTGGATCCGCAAGGGGCCGGCGGCGGCCGAGTTCGAGGCGCTCGACGTGTTGCCCACACTGACCCGCAAGGCCGTGAACTACATTGGCGAGCGTGCCGCGGCGGCCAAGGCCGGCACGCCGTTCTTCCTCTACCTGCCGCTTAACGCCCCGCACACGCCGATCCTGCCGACCGCCGAGTGGCAAGGCAAGAGCGGACTGAACGCCTACGGCGACTTCGTCCTACAGGTCGACGCGGCGGTGGGGCAGATCCTGCGCACGCTCGACGAGCGGGGACTTGCCGAGAACACACTGGTGGTCTTCACCAGCGACAACGGCTGCTCGCCGGCGGCCAAGATCGACGAGATGGTCGCCAAGGGGCACGATCCCAGCTACCATTTCCGCGGGCACAAGGCTGACAACCTTGACGGCGGCCACCGCATCCCGTTCCTCGTGCGCTGGCCCGCCCGGATCAAGGCCGGCTCGACCAGCGATCAGCTCATCTGCCTGACCGACCTGATGGCCACCTGTACGGAGATTGTCGGCGCGAAGCTTCCCGACAACGCTGGGGAAGACAGCGTCAGTCTCTTGCCTGCGTTTCTGGGCCAAGCCGACAAGCCGCTACGGGAGGCGGTGGTGCACCATTCGATCAACGGCTCGTTCTCGATCCGCGAGGGGCGTTGGAAACTGGAATTGTGCCCCGACTCGGGCGGTTGGAGTGCGCCGCGGCCGGGCAGCCCGGCGGCGAAAAAGCTCACGCCGGTCCAACTCTATGATCTCTCCCGCGACATTGGCGAGGAGACGAACGTCCAGGAGCAGCACCCGGACGTCGTCCAGCGGCTCACTGGGCTATTGGAAAAGTACGTCGCGGACGGACGCAGCACGCCCGGCGCTCTGCAGCCAAACACCGGCGAGGTCGACATCTGGTATGGGCCCAAGAGCGTGAAGAGGCTGCAAGCGGGCAAGGCCGCTGTCCCAGTCCAGAAGTGACTATTCTCAGACCGCCGTGCCTTCGAGACAGCCGGCCAAGGTATCCTGCAACTGCTCGGGCATGAACGGCTTGGCGAGGAAATCGTGGGCGCCCTTGCGAATCGCCTCGGAAATCGTTTTGGTCTGGTTCAGCGCGCTGATCACGACGACCTTGGCGGACGGGTCGAGCTTCAGGATCCCTTCCAGTGCGACCAGCCCGCTGGTGCCAGGCATGACAATGTCCATGGTTACCGCCTCGGGCCGGAACTCGGCGAACTTC
The DNA here is from genome assembly GCA_039680305.1 of Thermoguttaceae bacterium. GTDB lineage: Bacteria > Planctomycetota > Planctomycetia > Pirellulales > Thermoguttaceae > JBDKTH01. Next base: position 1,849 of record JBDKTH010000564.1, read on the forward strand.
TGGACGGCCTCTTGGCCATCGGCCGCCTCGGCCACGACTTCCCATCCACCATCGACTAGCGTGTCTGCGATCATGCGACGCATGAGCAACGAATCGTCGACCACCAGGACCCGCTTCGACATAGCGGCCACCCTTTCAAGGTAAAAGGACTGCCAAATACTGGGCTGCGTCATCCCCGTCAAACGATGGAGGCCGGGGCTGATGCCGAGATAAGCATAGGTTCTTTGTCTGGGCGGCTGGGATCGTTCTTCAGAAAGGAAGCGTCCGGGGGGCGGATCGTGGTCCGACGGAGGCGTTGCGAACGTAACATCCGTCAAGACCCCGTCTTCCACTCCGGAATAACCGTTACCTGCCACCGGTGGCCTGAAGTCGACCGTCCCCGCGACTCGATGAAACAGTAGGCCGCACACGGCGGACGCCCACCTTGCCGGATGCGATCGGATGGATGGACCAATGATGGCCGGCAAGGGCGAAGCACGAAGCGGAGTCTGGCGATGGAACTCAACCGCAATCAGTACTTTCTTGCGGGCTTGGTGCTGCTGTTGCTGGGGGTCGAACTGCGCATGGTCGACTCCGTGGTCCTCACCTCGGAGTTTACCAAGTTTCTGGCGACGAAGTCCGATCATCCGGTCGTGGCGGCCACCAACACGGTGGATGCCTTGATGGGCACGGATATCAAGCTGCCCCCCAAGACCGTCCGCCCGCCCGATTGGCTCGGCTGGTCGCTTGCCTCGATCGGCTCGGTCCTGATCCTCCACAGTCTGGCGATGAACAAGCCAGGCGGCTAGCGAGTTTAGCCGCGGCACTTGTGCCCGGGCGAGGACGCCTATTGGCCGGTCCGCTCGGACGCGAAGAATCGCTGGCCGGTGGTCTGCTGGAGCTGATCGCGCAGGGCGCTGTAGGGCCGGATTCGGACCATGCTCCGGCTGGCCTCAAACAGACCCTCGCCCGGCACGCTCAACCGCACGTGGACCAGCCCCTTGGGCGCCCACCGGAGATCGAACTCGGGATGCACCTGGCGAAAAGGGAGCCTGTAGCGGGCGCCGTATGCCTGGAAGTCGATCGGCGAGACTTGTTCGGTCCAGCGTCCCGCTTCGGCAAAGGACTGTTGCGATCGACTCGGATTGGTTTCCTCGCCGATCAGTTCAACCTCGATTGTCCCGCGAACCGGAACCACGAATCCGGCCCCGTCGAGTGGATAGATATCCAGCAGGATGCCATCCACTTCGACATCATTGTCCCAGTTGGCCACGCGAGCCTCAATTGCCAGCGAGCGGACTCGCGGCGGTTCGAACAGATGGGCGGCGACGAACGGGGGCGGGGGCGGCATGGGGCCGGGCGGAATGCCGTTCAATCCGTGGTGGTGTGGGCATTCGGCCGGCACGACTCCGGTCGCAAGCGGCTGGACTAAACAGATACCAGGGGCCGGGGGACTGATCGGATAGGTTTCGCGCACCAGCATGACCGCCTCGTGCAGTTCTCGGCCGGTGTACGTCGCGCCGTCAAGCTCGGCTCGCACGACCCGCGGCCAGTCGATCGGCCGAAGCAGATAACCAGACGGGCTGTTCCAACGGAGCCAAAGCTGGTGCGAGTCGGTCCGGACGTCCACCTCGGCGGTGAAGCGTCGGCCGCTGGCCAGTTCGACGGTCAGCGGTGTGGCGGGCGGCGCCACCGGCGTCTGGCCCCAGGCGGTCGTCCCCGAGGAGCCAAACAGGCTGAACACCGCGCAAAAAAGGAGGAGGCGAAGGCTGGTCTTGGTGCTCACGAAGGACCTCGTCGGGTTGGCTCCAGATGCTCGACCGACGGAAAGGCAAATCGTGTACCCAGCCAGTTGTGGGAGACGCCCCTTGACGATCAACTGGCGTTGCGATAAAGACTTAGTGATGCCTGCCACGCCCCGGGAACAGGCGGCGGTCGCGGTTTGGCTGTTGCCTAACGGCAACCCTGTTGCCGCGACGCGACATGCGTGTTGCCGCAACACGACATTGCCACAACCCGCTTATTGTCGCCAGATCCGTGGTGCCCCCTGCTTGACACCCACCCAGGTGGGGCTATGATGGGAGAGTATCTCTGTTGGTCCTGCACTGGAGGAGCGTGTTCTATGACCGAGTATCGCCGCCTGGAAGTCAATCAAGTCGGGGATGTGACCGTGGTCCACTTCCGCGACCAGAAAATTATCGAGGATCTTGGCATTCAGGAACTTGGTCAGGAACTGTTCAGCCTGGTGGAGGTGGAAAACCGCAAGAAGCTGGTGCTGAACTTCTCCTCGGTCGACTTCCTCTCCAGTGCGGCCCTGGGGAAACTGATCACGCTGGAAAAGAAGCTGAAGAATCGGGACGGGGTCTTGAAACTCTGCTGCATCCGGCCGGAGATTTACGAGGTCTTCGCAATTACCCGGCTGAATCGCCTGTTTGACATCAAGCAGGAGGAAGCCGACGCCATCGCCGCTTTCTGACCGTCCCGCCTCGTTTTGCGCCGCTCAGATCAATGCCCGAACGTTGTTGGATCTGGCAATGTGACCATGTGATTCCCAGCAGTCCTGGGGCAGGTCGCGGTGTGCTCGAAGAGGTCCTCGACAAGCTCCAACAGCAGTGTTGGCTTGACCACGATATCTTCAGCGTTCACTTGGCCATGGAAGAGGCGTTGACCAACGCGATCAAACATGGCAACCGCTCCGACGCCGCCAAACAGATCCACGTTTCCTGCCGCCTGACGCCCGATCTGGTGCAGATCGAGATTAGCGACCAGGGCCCGGGCTTCGATCCCGCCGGGGTCCCCGATCCGACCGATGCCGCGCATCTGGAAATCCCTCGGGGAAGGGGCTTGATGTTGATGCGGAGCTTCATGTCGCGAGTCGCCTTCAATGCCTTGGGCAACTGCGTCGTTATGGAGAAGCAACGGGCCTCGGCTCCGCAAAGGCCCTGAGGGCCCTCAATAATCCACTCGGACGGGGTATCAATCCCGATTTTCTTGTTACCACCACCCATTCCGGCCGAAGAAAAGGTGAGGACGGGAACGCGGGTTGAGGAGTTGGCGAGCTTCGTTGTCCCGCCTCAGGTCTCGTAATCAGCCCCGATCCACTCCAAGTGGGGACGGATCCGTTCCGAAAATCGTCTATCATCCGCGACCGTTGCAGGGGCCCCAACTCGGTCGCCCCCGCTGGGCCGGTATTCAAGGAGCCTCGCCGGTGAGCGTGATCCTGCGGTCCTGCGACGCGCTTCGAGGTTGGAACAGCTAGCAAAAGGTGATTTGATGAAAGTATTTATCGCCGAGGTCAACTCGGGAAGTGACGCCAAACTCATCCAGCCTTTCAAGAAGGCTATCACGTCCACAGGCGGCAGCCTGACCGATCGCATGAAGGAGGCGGACTGCTTCGTACTGCCATGGACCGATGCCACGGCCGCGGCCAAACAGATGCAAGTGATGGCCATGGACGCCGTGCGTCAGGCCCAGGCGGACGGCAAGCTGCGGCTTTTCATCCTTCCGCTGTCGGAGAGCCCGTTGCCGCAAGCCTATGAACTCTACCTGATCGCCTCTTCCGTCCTTCCGGAAGACGCCGCCGAGGCCGCCGAGATCGTGGTCAACGAGCCCCAGGACGCAAGCTGCGACTAACGCTGCCCGTTTTGTGAACCCCTCGGGCCGGCTTGCCGGCCCTTTTTGTTGCGCAGGATCGCTCTTCCCAGGGAACAAGCTCGGCGCCGCCCTACCTTACTGATTTGGCTCGTCAAATCCCATCAGGATTCGCCAGGACTGCTTGACGGCCCTGCCGCACGCCGCATACGATCAACCGCATCGACGCGAAGCCTCTTGGGGCAGCCCTTGGGGTTTCAGGACTCCTTCGGCTCCAAGGCGACGAACGTGAATGCTCCGTTGAACTCCGCTCCCTGCCCACGACATTTCCCCGTGGTCCCACTCATCCTCGCGGTGGGGCTCGTCAATTTCCTCTTCGGTTCGATGATCAACCGGTTGCCGGTCGTTGTCTCGTTCGTTACCTTGTACGGCCTGATGATTGGCGAGCAAGGCGTATTATCGGTGTGGGCCGTGTTGGGACCGCAGCCGCTCTGGCGGCGGTGGTTTGCCAGCCTGCTGACCCTGGCCGGACTGGCGATCGCGTTGATCGGCATGCTTCCGACAGCCTCTACGGCGGAACGCAGTCTTCGAGCGATGTTCGCCCTGCCGCTGATCTTCGCCGTCCCGCAGCTTCCCCTGTGGCTGCTGCGTCTGACGCTCGGGTGGCGTGTGGTGCGAAGCGGAGTGGGAGAGGTGGCCGGGGCGAAAGACGCTCGGCAGTTCGGCATTCAGCACCTGTTGAGGACGACCGCGGCGGTGGCCCTCGTGCTGGGACTGGCCCGATTGAGCGTCTCCGACAGCCCTGCCGGAATGATGCCGACGATGTGGACCAGTCTTCTGTCGACCTGCCTGGTGCTCGCGGTCGTCAACACCTTTCTCCTGCCGGCTTGCGTCTGGACCGGGCTGCGCGCCCGCGAACTGCCGACGGCAATCGCCGGGCTGGCGGGCTATGGCCTCCTGCTCTTTCTGCTGATCGCCGTCGTCGTCGCCTTCCTGTCGCAGGGCAGTGCATCGAGTGATGCAGGGGCCTGGATCCTGCTATTCCTGGCGATATCGCTGGGCCTGATCTTCGGCGTCCTCCGCTGGGCCCACGCCTGCGGCTACGTGCTCGTGACCGCCTGGCCCAAAGAGCGGCCGACGAAGGTCCAAGACGGAACCGAAGCGGACGACTCCAGCGAGAAAGCGACGGACGAGCCGCCCTCGCAAGACACAGCCGATTCGCCGACGCCGTGAGCGTCAGGTCCAGTCCAAGGCCATCCGGGCTACGGTGAATGCGGCTTGGGGCTTGCCCAGGCGGCGGGCGTTGGCCTTGAGCCCGGCCAGCCGCTGCGGGTCGCGGAGGAGTTGCGTGAGCTTGTAGGGGAGCGTGGCCAGGTTGTTGATCTTCACCGCCGCGCCGTTTTCCAGGAGATAATCGCTGTTGCGGCTCTCCTGGCCAGGGATCGGGTTAACCACGACCATGGCCGCGCCGCGGGCCAAGGTTTCCGACGTGGTCAGCCCACCGGGCTTGGAGACCACCAGATCGGCCACGGCCATCAACTCGTCCATCTGCGTGGTGAAGCCGAGCACTTTCACGCGATGCTGAGCAGGCGGGACGATCTTCTCCAGCCGGGCCTTGAGCTCTTCGTTGCGCCCCGCGACCACGACCAGCTCCAACGGCACGTCGAGCGCCAGCAGGCTGGCGAACAATTGCTCCACGGGCCCCACGCCGAACCCGCCGGCCAGTTGCAGCACCACCGGCCGCTTTCCTTCGAGCCCTTGGCTCGCGAGGCATTCGCAGCGGTCTTTCGGCTGGCTGAACGCCGGATGGATGGGAATTCCGCTGACCGTGATGTCGCCGGCCGGCACGCCCCAGTGCTGCAAGTTGATCGCCCCTTCCTCGGTCGCCGTGAAGTAGTGGTCGCACGGCTGGTTGACCCAGAGGCGATGCGTCTCGAAATCGGTGGTCACGGTCAGCTGCGGCGTCGTCAGTTCTTCCCGCTTGCGCAGGGCGGCGATCATCTCCGCGGGCAGGAAGTGGGCGTTCACGACGATGTCCCACGGCTCGGCCTTGAGAAACCGCAAAAGGGCCCGCAGGTTGAGCCGCTCGACAAGGACCCGCAGGCGGTCCCGCTTGTGTTCCGCCGAGGTCGGCTGATCCATCAGGTCATAGAAATAGCCAAGCAGATAGGGTGCCTGGTTGACCAGGTCGAGATACGCCCGGGCGTAGAGTTTGCGGAAGGCGGCGTTCGTGTAGTCCAATACGTCGACATTGGCGACCGTCGCCTCCGGGGCAAGCTGCCGCAGCGCCAACGTGACCGCCTCCGCCGCACGCAGATGCCCCGCGCCTACCGAGGCCGACAAAACAAGGATGCGTTGTGCCACGAGATCTCCTTCGCTCAGTTGGTTTTGCCGGCCGCCTTGGTTCTTGCCTTTCGACCAAGCCGAACTCCAAAGGCGATTATAGCAAGCATCAGGGCGGAATAGCCAATGTTCTGGATCAAGAGGCCCGCAGGTCCGATCGCTTGCTGCAACCAGCCCCCGCGAGTGTAACCGACGCCGTGAAGGACGAGAATCGTGACGAACAGATAGAGCCCGATCCCGACGACGACGTGTCCGGGACGAACGCGTCGCAGCCATCGGCCAAGGATGAAGCCGGCGACAAGCTCGCTGGGACACATATTGGCGATCTTCGTCACCCAGAAAAGCCAAATGGTAATGACCGCCGTTTCCGCCCATATGATCGGCGGCTGACTGAGCCAGATCACCAGCGTCGTCAGTCCGACTCCGAAGACCAGCAAGACGAGAACGGCGAGAACGATGATGACGGCATCATGCAGCCGATCGTTGCCAGGGGAACGGACGTCGATCGGCTCGTCGTCCTTTGCCGGTGACTGGTAGGGATTGACCTCGTCCATCCTGTGCCCCGCGAGTTGGTCGGCGACAACTCCCGGCACGAGTGCCGGGGGTAAACGGTTCCGCCCCCGCCCCCCTCTTTCGCCCCTCTTATCGCAGCGTGAGCCGCTTGTACTTGCCGCGGCGGTGGGCCAACCGCTCAGGGTCTTCGCTGGTCACGGTCCGCTCGTAGGCAGCGAAGTTCCCTTCGAACCAGCGGGTCTTGCCGTTGCCTTCCATGATCAGCAGGTGCGTGCAGATCCGGTCCAGGAAAAAGCGGTCGTGGCTGATCACCATCGCACAGCCGGAGAAATCGATCAGGGCCTGTTCCAAGACGCGCATCGTGCCGACGTCGAGGTCGTTGGTCGGCTCGTCCAACAACAGGAGGTTGCCACCGCGGCGGAGCATCTTGGCCAGGTGGATCCGGTTCCGCTCGCCGCCAGAACACTCGCCGACCTTCTTCTGCTGCTGCGTGCCACGGAAGTTGAAGCGGGCCACATAGACCCGCGAGTTCATCGCCATCGTGCCCAGCTCGATCCGGTCCTTACCGTCGGTGATCTCCTCGAAGACGGTCTTCGAATCGTCCAAGGCGTCGCGGTGCTGGTCCACATAGGAGAGCATCACGCTGGAGCCGAGTTCGATCGTGCCCGCGTCGGGCGACTCCTGGCCGACGATCATCCGGAACAGCGTGGTCTTGCCTGTGCCGTTGGGGCCGATGATTCCCACGATCGCCCCGCGGGGCACGTCGAACGAGCAGCCGTCGATCAGCTTCAGGAAGTCGCCGTTCTGCGGGAACCCTTTGGCGAGGTTCTTCGTCGTGAGCACCTTGTCGCCCAGCCGGGGCCCCGGAGCGATCTGGATAATCGTCTCGCTCTTCGCATCCAACACCTGCTGGCCGGCCAACTGCTCGTAAGCCTTGATCCGGGCCTCGTTCTTCTGCTGCCGCCCTTGATGCGATTTTCGGATCCAGTCCAACTCGCGTTCGAGCGTCTTCTGCCGCTCCGTTTCCTTCTTCTCCGTGATCCGCAACAGTTCCTGCTTCTGTTCGAGCCAGGACGAATAGTTGCCTTCGAACGGCAGCCCCCGGGTGTTTTCCAGTTCGAGGATCCACTTGGTGATGTTGTCCAAGAAGTACCGGTCGTGGGTCACGATGATCACGGTGCCGGGATACTCGCGCAGGGCTTGTTCGAGCCACTGGACCGTTTCCGCGTCGAGGTGGTTGGTCGGCTCGTCCAGGAGCAACAGGTCGGGCTTTTCCAACAGGGCCATGCACAACGCCACCCGCCGCCGCTCACCGCCGGAAAGCTGGCGCACGGGCGTGTCGTCAGGCGGGAGGACTAGCGCGTCGGAGGCGATGTCCATCAGTCGGTCGACCTCCCAGCCGCCGGTGGCGTCGATCTGCTCCTGGAGCCGGCCCATCTCCTCCATCAGCTTGTCGAAGTCGTCGCCCTCCTGCGGATCGGCCATGCGTGTGGAGATTTCGTTGAACCGGTCGACCAGGTCCTGAATCGACTTGACGGCCGTGCGGAGGTTCTCGCGGACCGTTTTGTCCAACTCCAGTTCCGGCTCCTGGGCCACGTAGCGGACTCGCATCCCCTTGACCAGGCTGGCCGTGCCGTCGAACTCCTTGTCGATCCCGGCCATGATCTTCAGGAGGGTCGACTTGCCCGACCCGTTCTCGCCGACCACGCCGATCTTGGCCCCATAATAGAACGACAGACTGATATTCTGCAGCACGACCTTTTCGCCATAGGCCTTGCTGACGCCGTGCATTTCAAAGACGAATTGTGGAGCCATATACGCAGGAATTCTTTCGATGGATAGTGCTACGCCCGCCCCCCCTCGGGAAGCGGGGCAGCCGATCAGGGATGAAAAGGGTGTTGCCCGAATTCTACCCATCCGGGCCGGATTCCCAAGCCCGCCCATGTTAGGGGTGCGAAGGAAAGCGACACCGCGGATCGGAACCACGAGAGATCCCCGGGTTTATCCGCCACTGGCCAGCAGTGTCCACATCAAGATCGCCGCGGCCGTGCCGTCCATCGTCGGTTCGTTGGTCGAGTAGTCGCCGAGGTCATCGTGATACACGGCACGCTCGTCCTGGAAATCGGCCAGCGGGTCGGGTTGGTGGATCGAGACCCCGCGGAGGTTCTTGAAGATCGACGCGGCGACCGG
>JBDKTH010000518.1:0-3503 GCA_039680305.1 Thermoguttaceae bacterium
AGTACCTTGAAGTCGGCCAGCGTGAAGGCCGGCTGGAACTGGCCTGCGAAGTGCCGGCCGGTCTGGCCGAGCGGGTTGGAAAACCCTACGTCGGCCCCCACATCTTCTCCGGCATCGGCCCGCAGCACCGCCTGTTCCGCGAGGAGATCTTCGGGCCCGTCCTGGCCGTGACCCGGGCCCGTCGTTTCGAAGAAGCCCTCGACCTGGCCAACGCCGTCGACTACAAGCTGACCGGCGGCGTGTTCAGCCGGAAACCGTCGCACCTGGCGGCCGCCCGTCAACAGTTTCGCGTCGGCAACCTCTATCTCAATCGCGGCATTACCGGTGCCTTGGTCGGTCGCCAACCTTTTGGCGGCTTCGGCCTCTCCGGCGTCGGCACCAAGGCCGGCGGCCCCGACTATCTACTCCATTTCGTCCAGCCTCGCGCCGTCACCGAGAACACGATGCGTCACGGCTTCGCCCCAGGGATGGAAGGATAAAGGACGAAGAGTCTGTCCGGAAAGCGTTCCTATACGCTACCCTCGCCCGCGCAGCGGGAGAGGGGAGCCTTCGTCCGTTATTTCCGAATCGACTTCACCGAGCTATCCAGGTGTCCCTGAATCCACTTCTCCAACTCTTCCCAGTCCACCGGGGGGAGTTGGGAGCGGTCGGGCCGCAACCGGGCCGCGTCTTTGATGTAGATGTGGACGATCTCATCGGCCGCCTTCTCGGTGTTCCACATGATCAACACGCGGACGCAACGGCGGAGCGAGCCGGGGACGCTGACCTCGTAGCCGCACAAGAGAGCTACGTCGATCCAGCCCAACTGCCGGGCGGCCAAGGCCGGAAACTCGGCGTCGAGATCATCGGTGATGGTAAAGATCGCGGCGGCCACATCCTCCGGCTGGATCCCGTTCTGCCGAATCACGAGCGCGAGCATCTCGCGCGTGGCTTTCAGGATGGCTTCACTCGAATTGTCGTCGGTGGTAGTGGCTCCCCGGACTCCCCGGCAAGGCATATAAACTACTCCTCAAGAAGGCAAAACAACACTCGTCCTTTTTCAAGTGTACCGAGGAACCCGCTAGGGTTCTACCGCAGGCGGAGAAGCCTGGGGCGAAGGGCGGGGGGGAGAGAATGGAGGCTTTGACCATACGTCTACCCTTCGCTCCACAACCGACGCCCCACAGTCGGGATAATACTAATGGTGGGGGTGGGTGCACCAATATGATCGCACGGCCCCTGTACCGCACCACTAAATCTGGTGGTAACTCGAGACAGTTGTATGCCCCTCGAGTTATTTCAGGACGGGTCCTTGGACCTGAATGGTCGAGAGGATGGGGAGACATCCAATCTCGCATAGGTTCGAGGGGCTTGTTTAGGCTATAGTAGGCAGGTGGCTTCCGTCGTCACATGACGGACCCTGCAATCCCGCCTCCTGCCTGTTCGGAGTCGCCTGCCTGTGGAACGATCGCCCTGCCTTCTTCGCCGACTGCTCCTTGCCGCGGTTGCCTGGTCGAGCGTGTGTCTTGCCGTTGTTGCGGCGGCCGAAAAAGGTTCCGCCTATCGCGCGGCGATGGAGTCGATCACCGGGGTCGAGCTGCAAAACCACGTGGCCTATCTCGCGTCCGACGCCTTGGAAGGCCGGGAGTCGGGCACGCGTGGCGGCCTTTCGGCCGCCAATTACCTCGTCTCCCGATTGAACCACGCTCCGTTCCACGGCGGCGCGGCCGATGGCGGCTTCTTTCAGGTCTTTACGCCCAACTACCGCAACGTCCTGGTACGGCTCGAAGGCAGCGATCCCGAACTGAAGAATCAGTACATCGTCATCGGGGCCCACTACGACCACATCGGCTACGGCGCCCGGGCCAGTCTCGATGGCTACGGCCAGATCCACAATGGAGCCGATGATAACGCCAGCGGAACCTCGGGAGTCTTGGAGCTGGCCGATGCCTTTGCCACGCTTCCGGAGGCCCCGCGACGCTCGATCCTCTTCGTCTTCTGGGACGCTGAGGAAAAGGGACTCCTGGGCTCCAAGCACTGGGTGGCCTATCCCACCGTACCGCTGCCCCAAGTGGCGGCGATGCTCAACCTGGACATGATCGGCCGCGTGCGCGGCGATCGACTCCTGGTATTGGGAACCCGCAGCGCCTATGGATTGCGACGGCTGGCGGCCTTGCAGAACCGAGAGGCCGGTCTGCTGTTGGACTTTCCCTGGAAGATGGCCCCCGAGGCCGATCATTACCCCTTCTTCGAACGCGGGATCCCGGTCCTGATGTTCAACACCGACCTCCACGAGCAATACCATCGGGCCACCGACGATCCGCAACTGATCAACACGGCGGGGATGCAACAGGTCGCGCGGCTGATGTTCGGGATCGCCTACCAGTTGGCCAACAATCCCGAGACGCTCCGATATCGAACCCAGGCGCGGCACGAGCTCCAAGAGCCGCGGCACACCGTCTTCGGACAGACGGCTCCGATGCCGGAACGCTTGGGAATCGCGTGCGAACGGCAGACCACGCCGGCGCGGGGGGTGCGACTGACGCAAGTCACCCCTGGCTCGCCGGCACAGCGAGGAGGCCTGGCGCCCGAGGACCGGATCGTGCAGTTTGACGAGCGAACGATCCAGACCAGCGATGAACTGGCCCAAGCCGTGGCGAATGCCGAAAACCCGGTGTCCGTCGTCATCGAGCGGTCGGGCCAACCGCAGCCGTTGAAACTGACGCTCAACCTGATCGGGGGGCCCATGCGGCTGGGAATCACCTGGCGGCTCGACGAAGCTGAGCCGGGGACCGTCATCCTCACCTATGTCGCGCCCAACTCCCCGGCCGCCCAGGCGGGCTTGGAAGTAGGCGATCGGGTCTACCAAATCGCCGGCCAGGATTTTGCCGACGACACCGAATTCGCCCGTCTGGCTAAAACCCTGCCCGGGCCGATTCGCCTGATGGTGGAACGCCGCGGTCGGATCCGGATCGTGGAGATCCCGCTCGACCCCCAACCGGTGGATCGCTCGGCCTGATCGAGGGACGAGCCAACAACAACTGCCCTGGTAACTTCGTCCGGGGGGACTAGAATTAGGGAAACACTGGCCCACCGAGATCTTGGGGGAGAGGGAAACCTCGTGGCGAACGACCCGCGACAAGCCGAAGAAGAGCAGACGATCAACTTGAAAGATCCGTTCCTGGCGGCCTTCTTGGCTTGGATGCTCCCCGGCCTGGGGCACTACTACCAGGGGCGTACGGCGAAGGCGATCCTCTTCTTCGTCTGCATCCTCGGGACCTTTGCCTACGGGGTCTATCTGGGCGGGAGCCGCGAGTTGGGCTGGGGACGCGTGGTTTACGCGTCGTGGACCGCCGACGACAAGCGGATTCCTTACCTGGGCCAGGTGGCCGTGGGACTGCCGGCCCTGCCGGCCTTGGTGCAGAACATGCGTGTCCGCAGCGGCAAGCCGCCGCTGCTCGGCGGTTTCATGGCCCCGCCGCAGTCGAGCTTCGCCGCCCAGAACGAGGCGAACCAGCCGACGC
>JBDKTH010000758.1:0-1993 GCA_039680305.1 Thermoguttaceae bacterium
ATCTGCGAAGGCGGCACGCTGGACTCGAAGCTCGAAGAGGTGGCACGAAGATTGATCGTGGCCGACTGCCCGATCGAGCCGCTCGGAACACTGCAAACCATGCTGCTGCCGACCGGCCCGCGTGACATCGCCGACGAGACATTCCGTGCGTTCGACGACGGTCACACGATCCGCATTCTCTTGCAGTCTCTCCTGTTCTGATTCCCCGCCCCGCATCCGTCTCCGCGGCAGCCCCGTGCGCATTGGCGACATTGCCCCTGCGCTTACACGTGGCGTGAGGCCTGCGGTCCCAGTTTCCTACCCCGGCGCCTCCAGGGAATGGAATGCTCACAACATTCCATCCACCATCCACTACCCACGACTTCCTCATGCTGCGATTTCGACCACTCCCCTGGGAATACGGTGTACGCAACCTGTTGCGTCGGCCGGCACGCAGTCTGCTGACCCTGGCGGCGCTGACGCTGGTCGTGCTGCTGGTGCTGGTGGTCGTCGGCTTTATCCGTGGGTTGGATGCCTCGCTGGCCGTCAGCGGCGATCCGCAGGTAACGCTGGTCTACTCCCTGGGGGCGGGCGAAAGCATCGAAAATTCTTCGATCGCGGCCACCACGGCAGGCATCCTGGCCGCAAGTCTGCAAGGCGTGCAGCGACGGTTCGACGTGCCCGGCATCTCGCCGGAGTTGTACCTGGCCACGCGTGTGGGCGTGGGCCGCAACAAGGCCACCCATCTCGGACTGGTGCGTGGTGTGACGCCAACCACGCCGCTTGTCCGCCGCCAGGTGCGCATGGTGAATGGACACTGGCCGGGGCCGGGCGAAATGCTCGTCGGTCGATTAGCGTATGCCAAACTCGGCTGCTCTCCCGAAGACCTGCAACCGGGAAAGACCGTGATGCTCGAAGGGCGAAGTTGGACGGTCAGTGGGCGGTTTGTGGCCGGCGGATCGGCGTTCGAGTCGGAAGTGTGGTGTCCGCTGGCCGACCTTCAGCAGGCCTTGAAGCGGCAAGACCTCAGTCTGGTGGCCGTGCTCTTGGCCCCGGGCGCCGCGCCGGGCGAAGTCACCTTGTTCTGCAAAGAACGACTCGACCTGGAACTCCAAGCCGTTCGGGAAACGGCCTACTACGGTTCACTGCAAAAGCACTACCGACCGGTACGCCTGATCGCGTGGCTCATCGTCGCGCTGGTGGCCGGAGCAGGGATGTTCGCCGGACTCAACACCATGTATGGGGCGGTCGTGGGACGGGTCCGTGAGCTTGCCGTGCTTCAGACCCTGGGCTTTCGCCGCCACGCGATCGTCCTGAGCCTGATCCAGGAAGCCACGCTTTTGACCACGGCCGCCGCCCTGTTGGCCTCGCTCCTGGCGTTGGCGGTCGTCAATGGTTCGGCCGTCCGGTTCACGATGGGGGCCTTTGTGCTGCGGATCGATAGTGCGGCCCTGTTGGTCGGCTGCGGCGCCGGACTCCTGCTGGGAATGATCGGTGCGATCCCCCCGGCGCTGCGTGCGATGCGGCTCTCGGTAGTGGAGAACTTGAAAGCCATATGATCCCTCGATTGACGAAGCTCTGTTGATTGTCGTTGTTAACCACCTGAGGAACACTCGCCCAGGCACTGGCGCCGGGCGTCCTTAACCAAAGGAGTGCGTGATGCGTAAGAACAGGATTCTTCTCAGCGGACTATCCCTCATCGCCCTGTTGGCTGCCGGCTGCAGCCAGGCCACCCCGCCCGCGGCCGATCCCCAATCGCCGCAGCCGCAGTCCAAGTATCTTCTGAAGAGCGAACCGGCCGGTAGCAGGAACGTCGGCGACGCTCGCAAGGCGGTCAAAAGCGACGAGGAGGTCGTCGTTGTCGGCCGCATTGGCGGCGACGTCGATCCGTTCGTCGAAGGGACGGCGGCCTTTACGATCGTCGATCTGAGCCTAAAACCCTGCGAAGACGGTTGCCCGACCGCGTGGGACTACTGCTGCAGCCTGGATTCCCTGCCTCAGAACAAGGTGGTGG
>JBDKTH010000722.1:0-10631 GCA_039680305.1 Thermoguttaceae bacterium
AAACGCCTGGTTGTAGTATTCCCCGACCGATGCCGCATCGAGGATCACCTGGTCCACGAGCCGGGTCGACAGCCAGGCCGAGGCATAGAGGAAGCCGCGGGCCACCGGGCCCCATTTCTTCCGCCGCCAGTCGAACCCGTCCTGGTTCAAGGCAACCTTGTACCCAAAGAGCTTGGGAATCAGGCAGAGCGTGGCAATGCCGGGATTGAAGGCCAGGATCGCGTCAGGCTTCAGCCGCAGGACATGGAGCATGCCGAGCAGGCTGTGGGAGTAGGTATCGGTGATTTTGGTGTTCAATCGCGGGAGCACGATCCGCCGCATTCCGCGATACTCCGTCAGCGTATCGTCCGCAGTGCCTTTTCGGCAGTAGACGATCACTTCATGGCCCCGTGCGGCGAGTCGCATTCCCACCTGCTCTGCACAGTCCTCCAGCCCGCTGTACCTGGCCGGCACTCCCCGTATCCCGATCATGGCGATTCGCATACGTGTAGTCATCCTGGTGAGAGGTTTCGATCACAACCCTTGAGGCACTGGCGTTTGCGGCTCCTTCGTCGGCGAGCGGCTCGAGACACCATTGCGTGCTTCGTGGTAGAACGACATCAGTTGGTCGTAGTGGCCCTCGCAAAGGGCTACGATTTTGCGGCGTCCGTTTTGGCCCATGTCGCGGCGGAGGCGGGGATCGCGGTGTAGACGGACCATGCGTTCGGCCAGTTCGGTCGCATCGCCCGGGGCAAAGAGGAAGCCGGTTTCACCCTCGTCAACCAACTCCGGGATCCCGCCCATCCGGGAGGCGAGGACCGGTCGGCCGAGGGCGCCGGCCTCGTAGATCACCATTGGGGAGTTTTCGTAGCACTCCGAGGGGAGCACGAGGAATGCCGCCTGACGGAGCAGGTGCACGAGTTCCGCGTCCCGCTTGTAGCCGGCTAACGTGACATGGCGCAGGTCGTTTTGGGCCACCAGTCGCTGGAGCTCCTCCCGCTGGCTCCCTTCTCCGACGATGACCAGCGGCACTTCCCGGGCCAGTGCGGCGGCTTTCAAGAGCGTGAGCAATCCCTTCTCGGGCGACAGACGGCCCAGAAATACGCCATAGCTGCCGGGCTCGTCGCTGGGAGGGTAGCGGGCGACATCGATGAAGTTTGGCAGGTGCCGGAGTCTCTCGCGGGGGATTCCCCCTTCCACGAGCTTTTCCAGGAGAAACCGGCTCGGCGCGAGGAAGAGATCGACGTGTCGCTCGAAGACCTTCATGCGGCGATGGGCGTACTGGGCCACGAGCATCAACGCACTGGCGGCGAGGGAACCCTGCACGCAGCGGCCAAACAGCGCGTGGTAGTAGTGGCCGCCCAGGCAACGTTCACAGACTTGACGCTTGTGTTCGATGTACAGATGGGCCGCGGGGCATACCAGTTCCGCGTTGTGCAGGGTTTGCACCATCGGAATTCCAAATCGCTTCAAGACCGGCAAGATCGACGGCGAGATCTGCCGGCTGATCACGTGGAGGTGGGCGATGTCGGGCCGGATCGCCGACAGCAGGTGTTCCATCTTACGGTGCGACTCCGGGGAGTAGATGGTCTTCCCCGCCGTGCGCAGGGCGGTCCGCAACTTGTACCAGGCCGACGTATTGCGGTACTGGATCTCGCTGACGAAGAATTGGCTGTGGGGCGACGGCCGATTCCGCGGGTGCTGCATGGCGAAAAACAGCACCTCGTGTCCCTTGGCCTGGAGCACGTCCGCCAGTTCGAACATGTACCGCTCCGGCCCCCCGTTTTCCCAGAGGAACTTGTTGACCTGAAGGACTTGCATCAGGTGGACTCCTCCAATGCAGGGCCAGTGCTTTGAGAGGTTGGTTTCCCCAGGTAGCATCCCACGAACATATAGATCCACAGCGGCACGGTGATGTACATGAAATTGTCCGTCACGCGAAAGCAGACGATCAGCAAGTAGGCCAGGAGGACGAAGTCATTATCCGTCGTGGTGGAACGCATCAGTCGCCGGATCATGAATCCGATAAGCATCGCGGTGGCCAGGAGTCCCACCAGGCCGAGATCGTAGTAGGTTCGCACATAGTCGTTGTGCGGCGCTTGCGGCTCTTCGCCAAAAACGCCGCCGAGGTTGTCGGCGGTTCCCACGCCGTGGCCGAACCAGATGGCCCGCATTCCGCGGTCTTCGAGGAAGTTATTCCAGTGGGCGATTCGCCACTGGAGCGTGGAGAGGTTGGTGCGCAGGTCGGGATCGTATTCCCAGGACGACTGGTTGGCGCGGATCAGGAGCGTGTAGCCGATCAGGACGAGGAGCAGCGTGACACCGAGATGCAGCCAGGTAATCGGCCGTCGGCGAGCGGACTGCCAGATGGGGATGATCAGGCAGGCGGCGGCGAAGAACGGCGACCGGGTTCCGGTCCCCAGGCAAGCGATCAGCGTCAGCAGGCACCAGATCCAGGATCGCTGCTTGAGGAAGTAAAACAGAAACGGCAGGACCACGACGATAAAGAGATTGGGATGGATGAAGACCCCTTGAACGGCTCGCGCTTGGAGGAGGGCTGCTGGACTGAAGCCCGCGCCCCGGACGCCGGCCCAGATGAGTTGGCCCACGCCGAGAAGGATATTCGCTTGGATGACCCACATCAGCCACTTGCGGAGCAACGTGGCCGCCCGGTCACACCGCTCGCATGTCTCCACGGTGAAGAGGAGGCAGGACCCGACGATGACCTCGGAGAGGAGGCACTTCAGAGAGTACGTATCGCCGAACTGCGTTCGCACCAGCATAATGAGCAGGAAGGCGAGAACGGGGAAATAGGTGACGAGGAGATTCCCTTCCCCGCGGGCCAAGGTCATCACCAGCGGCCAAAGGATGAACAGGATGGCGACCAGGGCACAGGCCGACCAGGCGTAGCTCGCGCTGTCCCAGCCGAACGTATTCACGGCTTCAAAGACCAATCGCGAGACGACGAGGAAGCAGAGTATTCGGGCCACGAGGCTCCATCCCGCCTCGGAACAGGCCGCTGCCGAGGCGTTGGGGGACACGTGGGAGAAGTCCGTGGGAGTGGCATCGAAGGTGTTCATGGCATGCTCGCCGAGTCTTCCAGGGAGACGGCGGGCGTCAACCCCGCGGGTGGAATCTGCGACGCCGCCGGGACGATCCGGACCGCCTGGGGACGCGTCAATCGGACAAAGACACCCAGGCGAACGGTCATCGCGGTGGTCGTATACAGCAGGAGTGCGAGGGCCGTTCCCAGGGGGCCGTAGGCGTGCATCAGCCATACCCCGGCCAGGCCAAACATGAGAAGCCCCGAGAGGTTCGCCAGGGAATCCCAGTTGGCACGATGGAAAGCGTAGAGGACACGGGAGAAGGCGAAATCGGTGGCCCCCAGGAGTACGCTGAGCGTCAGGCCGGCGATGATCAGGCCGTTGCCCGCGTACTTGTCGCCGTAGATGATCGCGGCCAGCGAACCGCCGAAGATGAAAAGCGTCAGGGCCACGGGCGCGAGGATCAGTGCGGAGACGGCGGCAGCTTTCACGGCGTGGCGACGGGGCGAAGCGTAGTCGTTCTGAACGCAGGCATGGGCGATCGTCGGACCGATGAAATTCTGCACGCCGACCACCAGGGGGTTGACGAAACTGACCGTTCCCAGGCAGGCCGCCCAGATCCCCGCCGAAGCGGTGCCATGGAAACTCACCAGGATCCAGGGGGAGAGATAGGTGACCAGAGCCCAGATCATGCTGCTGGCAAAGACCCATTTGCCGAAGGACCAGTTGCTGCGCAGGTCGACAAGGACCTGCGCCGGTCGCAGGACGGTCTGCCCCCGGAACCAGAAGGCCCAGATGCTGACGGCCAGCAGGTTGGCCGCGCCGAGACTCCAGCAGGCCCAGACCGCTGAAAGCTGGCCGTGATACGCCAGCAGCGTCAACCCGGTGAGCTGCGCCGCTCCGACACAGCAGTCCAGCGCCAACGCGGCGCCCATCTGCAACCGTGCAAAACAGACCTGTCGGGCATGTTCCCGCAACAAGAGGAAGGGAACCACCGCGGCCAGCGACGAGATGACGGGAACCAGTTCCCGGGCGCCGGTCCCCACGAGCACGCCGGCGATCACCGCGAGGCAGACGACCGCCAGGGCGCACAGGGCCGCCTCGTGGACCAGGATGCTCCCGGTGTACTGGTTCCGCACATCTCCGTTGAGCCGAGGGATGCGGATCATGTAGGGCGTGAGGATGATCCCGGCTTGGAATGCCCCGAGCAACAAGACGATGCTCATCCCGAGCGAGTACGCGCCGAACTCGGTCTTGCTGCACGCGCGGCCGATCATGATGCCCGTCAGGAAGTTCGTGGCGCTGCAGACGACCTGGTCGGCCATGGCGGCCATGCCGGTTCGCACCTGCTTGCGAGGCAGATAGTCGAGGATGGCTCGCTTCCTGCGCGGTGGTTGAGATTTCGGGCCGGGATCTCGAGAACCTGGCGATCGGCTATTGCTCATCAGGCGAGGATTCCTTTTCTTGCTTTCGCTTGTATCGCTGCTGGTGGGTGCCGAATAGCCGGCGGTACAAGGGGGCCGCCCAGGTCCGGCGATGGTACAACGCGACCCGTGCCAACCACCAGTAGGCATGCGCGATCCGGGCGCGAAGCGTCGGTCGGAAACAGATCCAATCAAACACGTCTTCGCGCGTGGGCTGCCAGTTCTTCATCCAGGGCATGTCTGTGGTGAAGTCGAGACGTTGGATCGAGGGGCGGTTTGCACAGTAACGGAAGAGGCGGTCCTGAAGGACCACGCCGGGCGACAGCCGGGCGTAGTCGCCGTCGTAACCGATCTTGAGGACGTAAACGGTGTCGCCGGTCACCAGGGTGTACTGTCCCGCAATGGGACGATCGTCCAGTCGCAGCAAGTGGATCTCGCATCGCTGACGCGCGGCCAACCGGCGCATAAGCTGCCGGTAGAATTCCCTCATCGGCTGATCAAAGAGAAGTGCCGTGCAGGTTCCTTGTTGCCCCTTCCAACTCGACGCCTCCGCTTTCAAGAAGTCCTCATAGGCCTGTTCCAGTTCAGGGAGGGTGGACACGGTCGAGAAGGCGGCCTCGGCCGTGCCTTCCACCTTTCTCCGGTTCTGTCGCAGCTTTCGCGCGAAGTTCTTTCCCAGCCGCTGGAGGAATTGTTCTTCGGGAACCACCGGGCACCAGTCGGCCCCGCTCACATGCACGCGAAGATGCGTCAGGGCAAGTGCCATGGCGGCGGCAAACGTGCAATCGGAACGCACGTTGGCCAGGCGGAGGTAATGCCAACGCGGCCGGACTGTCCGTTTGAGCTCTTCGAAGAGCAATGAGGCGTAGGACTGCGGATCGCTGCCATCGGTGACAATGGAACCGCCGGTGGGCATCCGCAGGGTGTTGAGCAGTTCCAAGGCAGGAATCCGAATTCCGAACAGCCACCGCGCCATCGTTCGCACCGGGAGAATCGCGACCGCGCGATCGCCCCGCCAGACCTCACAGAAGAACACGGTGTCGGGATCCCGGACGTAGACGTCCAGATAGCAGGTGTACCAATCGAGGAAATCGTCCACCTGCCCAGCGTCCAAGCTCTGCGTCAGGCGGTCGCGGTCCGCGGTGAGTTGCTTGAGCCCCGCACGTCCCCGGTGAATCGTGACGGTGTAGTCTTCGCCGGCGGACGACTGTGGCCGGACCCGATCGGGCAGAAGATGCATGACGGTTTTCCTCGATAGAGCATACGGAAGGGACTAGCTGGCTGGGCGGGCGAACCAGTTGCGGGCATAGCGCAAAACGGCCCGCCCTGGCCCTCGGAGCGGAGTGGCACGGAGGAAGTCACGCGTGTACAGCCAGCCGCGTCGCAGCGAGGCGGCCACCCGACGGCGGTCGACCGATCCTTCCGTCACGCGAGTCACGCCCGACTGCAGTCGGACTTTGTACTGCTCCTGGCCCTTGCCCAGGTCGATGCGGTAGATTCCCAACTCCTTGGCGTTTCTGGCGATCTCCACCCAGAACATTAGCCCGGGGGAGTACTTGGCGAAGTCCCGGTCGTAAGTGGGAAACCAGGCGTGGAGCACGCCGTGGGCTCGCATCCCCAGGTGCAGGGCCACGGGGCGCTCTCCCGCATACAGCACCGACAACAAGCCCGCAAAGGCCGGTTCGTCGATGTGCCGGATGCGATCGAGCAAGGCGACGGTCCAGGAGGCGGCAAGACAATTCGGCACCTGGAGTCGCCGGTACTGCTCCACCTTCCATTCCAGCAGCAAGTCGAACAGACTCCGCTCCGGCGCATGGGGCACGAGACGCACGGGCCCCACATCGCGTTCGAGCTTCCGCCGGGCACGCTCCATCTGCGCGATGGTCCCGCTGCCTCCCTGCTCCTTCTCTTGGCGATAGGCTGCAAATCCGCCACGCAAGTCAAGGTACGGCGAATCACTTCCGACGCACTGATACGACGCGAACGACTCCTGGGACGCCAGCAGGTTGTCAAATTGCCATGCCGTCAGCCCGCAGGCAGCCAGAATGTGCTGCGGGTCGACCGCGAGGCCCCTCCGGGCGATGAGGCCCTGGAAATCCGACAGGTGACCGCCGACCGGCCGGGCGATCCGCCGCGTCTCGCGCTGATACGGAAAGAAACCGACAGGCTCGCTCCCGTCGCGCAGGATTGCTACTTCCACGTCATGGCGAACCGCGGCTACGGCGAGCGTGAACTCCGGACGGAAGAAGGGACTGTCCAGAGCCGAGTCGGCGGATTGGAGTTGTGACCAGATAGCGATCTCCGCTGGTGACAGCCGGTCGGCGCCCACCAGGTCGACGTTGATCGAGGTCAATCCGTTATCTCCCGTCACTACGAGGGCCCCAGAGAGACGTTCCATCCTACAGCCGCCGATCGAGCCAACCGGGAAGGTGACGTCGCCGTTTGTTGAGTATCGCTCCCAGCAGGTGCGCGTTGCTGCGATGGAGCAGTTCTCCCACTCGCTGGGCCGCCTCCCAGCGAACCCGCTCGGCTTCCACGACCAGCAGGACCCCGTCCAACATGCCGGCGAGTCGGAAGGCCGCACTGGTATCGGCGGTCGCTGGCAGGTCGAACACCACCAAACTGAATTCCTGTCGGAGGTTTCCAATCAATTCCGGCAGATGCGGGCAGTCATAGACTCGTGACAGGGCCTCGGCGTGCACCGTTCCGGCGGTCAACAGGGACAGGTTGGCCACCGGAGCCGCCTGGATGCCTTCGGAGAGTTTGCTGCGGCCGAACAGGACATCGGCCAGGCCTGGCGTGAGCTCCCGATCGAGAATACGGTGGGCTGAGGGACAATGCAGATTGGCATCGACCAACAAGACTCGATGAGTGCCGCACGAGGCCGCGGCCACGGCCAGTTGCGTGGCGAGCATGCTCACTCCTTCGCCGCTCTCGCAACTCGTCAGCCCGAGCACCCGCGGGGCCGTGTTGCCGCCCATGGGCCACCCCACGCCGCGCAGGATTGTCAGGGCATACTCCTGCACGTCTGCGCTGAAGCCGCTCTCGCGCGGTGCTGCAGCCGACTTCGTTTCCGCGGTTGTTGTTTCGGTTATCATGCTATCTTCCATTCAGGCGTAGTTTTTGTGAGGGCAGCCGGGGGATCGCCGCGAGCGTCGGGATCTTGAGCCGCTTCTCGATGTCGCTGGCGGTGATAAAGGAACGGTCCAAGTACTCCAGAAGCACGGTCGTCGCCAAACCGCCGAAGACGCCCCCCACCAAACCGATCAGCAGATTCACCAGCCGTCGCGGCCGGTAAGGTCTATTGTCATGCGTGGCGGGTTGGACAATGCTGATGTTCGATAACCCTTGATCTTCCAGGGCCTTGTCGATGCGCGACTCCTCCAAGGCGGCGGAGTACTTGTGGTAGTTGGTCTCGCGGATCGCCCGCTCGCGTTCGAGCCTGGTAATGCGAAGCTCCGTGTCGTTGAAATCATCCAACTGGCGCCGGGCCTCGGCCAAGTCGGCCTCCAGGGAAGCCGTCCGGGCGCGGAGCGAGGCGAGCGTTGCCGCGTTGGTCACGCGTGAGAGCTTGGATTGTTCGTAGGCCTTGTCCGGCGTCGTTGTTATCTGGTTGCGGGTTCGCTCTTCCTTGTCGAGGAGTTGGCGGGCCGCCGTGACCTGGTCCTGGATCTCCTGCATCTTGGGGTGGGCGTCGGTATACCGTGCCCGAACCTCCTCCATTTCCAGTTGCAGTCCATAGAGCCGATCCCGCATCTGGTCGGTCCCCTCGTTGGCAAAACCGGCGGTCTGACTCGCCAGTTCCGTGGTTGGGAGAGTGTCCAGTTGGGCGGCCAGATGTCGCTCCACCGATTCGGCCGATGCCACGTCGGCCCGGCCGCGAAGCAAGTCGTCTTCCAGGTGTCCCACGCGGTCTTCGAGGATTTTGCGGCGATCCGACGGCGAGACGAGCCCTTTGGATTGCTTCAGTTGACGAAGTTCATCTTCCACACGAGCGAGGTCGGCCCGCAGACGAATTGCCTGCTGGTCGAAGAACTCCTGGGCGCCCGAAGGACGATTGAGCCGGGAGTGCTGTTCCTGGAAGTCCTCGATCAGCTTGGACAGCACGTCCTGCGAGAGTTGTGGGTTGGGGCTATCGTACGAGACGCCGATCACGTTCGACTTTGCCATGGAGACCACCGCGAGGCTCTCGTTGACTTCGCGAATCGCCCGATCGCGGGGCATGGTCTCTGAGGCCAGGACCCGCGACTGGATCCACCGCTTCAGGACGTCCAGGCGGTTCATGAACGGTTCGAGGCGTGCGCTGGCAGGGCCGCTGGTGCGTGACTCCTTTTCTTCGTCGAGGATCACTGCGGGACCAAACGTGTCGACGACCTTCTCGACAAGGACGCGGCTCCTAAGGGCCTCAACGATCGAGTTGATCTCGCTCTCCCGGGAGGTAGGAAGGTTGATGGTTGGCTCGCGTCCCATCGTGACGGTCGGGTCCAGGGCGACACTTTCTCGTCCCAATCGCACGAGGAGCCTTCCCTCGGACCGGTACGTGTTGGGGCAGAACACGTTCCAGAGGATTGCCCCGGTCATCGCCGTGATAAAGAACAGACCGCCCATCCACTTGTGCCGAAAGACGGCACGGACTGTGTCGCGAAAGACCAATTCCGACTGGGGTTCACGGGCCATAGGTATCGCCCCATGGGCGGTCCGGATGTTCACGACGGCAATAGATTATCGAAAGCATGGCGATTATATGGAGCGTGATCGTTAGCGGCAATGCGACAGATGCGGGACTATCCACGATTCAACCTCACACCGACATTTCTGGATTGCCGCCAATGAACTCCCCGTGGTAACCCGAAAACCTGCGAAGGACGGGCAGATGGGCGTATCAACCGAGGTAGGGGATTTCCTTCTTGTTGCATCATGCTTTTCCTGATTCATTGCCCGTCCGACTATCCTCGCGGTCCGCTCCCTCCTATGATTCGTCACTATGGTTAGGCGTTTACGTGTCTTGGTAGGAGGGAGTATGGGGATGTCGGAGACCGCAAGCCAGCGCAAGCCGTATTCTCTGCGACGTGGGGACATGGTCCGCGTCCGTAGTCTGAAAGAGATCCTTGGGACGCTCGATGCGGAGGGCAAATGCGAGGGCCTGCCCTTCATGCCGGAAATGATCCCCTTCTGCGGGCGCGAGTTCCGGGTCTATCGCCGGGCGGACAAGATCCTCCACGATCGCTACTACTATGTGGGCCGGCTGCACGGGACCGTGCTCTTGGACGGGCTGCGCTGCAACGGCGCCGCCCATGATGGATGCACAGCGGGATGTCTCATGCTTTGGAAGGAGGCCTGGCTGGAACCGGCCTCTTCCCGCCAGGAGAAGCCGGACGAGGAGCCGCCGCCTCCGGTCAGTCAGTTGCCGTTGGTGACCGTCAAAGAGGGTCGGTTCTTCTGTCAGGCCACGGAGCTCGTGTCGGCAACAACCTATCTGCCGTGGTGGGATCTACGACAATATGTGCGAGACTATGTCTACGGCGAATCGAGCCTCGGAGAGATCCTGAGCGAGTTCGTGCTTTTGGCCTACAACAAGCTAAGGAGACGCATCGGACTGAGGGCTCACGGAAGCCTCGCTGGCCATCAGGAAAAGACCGCCTCGTGCGAGCTGAATCTCCAGCCCGGGGAATTGGTGGAAGTTAAAAGCCGCGAGGAGATCGAAGCCACGCTGGACACTGACGGCAAGAACCGTGGCTTGGGTTTTGCCCCGGAGATGACGGGCTACTGCGGCAAACGGTTCCGCGTCGGGCGCCAGGTGAACAAAATGATCCTGGAGTGGTCTGGGGAGATGCGGTCCTTGAACAACACGGTCACCCTCGAAGGTGCGATCTGCCATGGGATCGGCCTGCGCCGCTGCCCCCGAAGCTGCCATCACCTCTGGCGGGAAATCTGGCTCAAGCGGGTCGACGCGAGCCCGTGAGTCGCGTCGCTGCGCTGCGAGAACCGGCAATGCTTGCAGAGAAGGCGGCCCGAGCTGACAATGGGGGCATGAAAACGAACAACCTATCTCTGGCAGCAGCGACGGTTTTCCTGGCGATTACCCTTCCCACGCGCGCCGATGACTGGCCCCAGTACCGGGGACCGCAGCGAGACGGGGTGTGGCGCGAGACGGGGGTTGTCGAAAGACTCCCGGCAGCCGCCA
>JBDKTH010000530.1:0-6726 GCA_039680305.1 Thermoguttaceae bacterium
TCGTCGGCGGCAATCCGCTGAACCTCGATCCGCCGCCGTTCGGTCATGAGCGTCTTGCGCTGGGCATCCGTCCACGCATTGACGCCCAGCAGCCAGGCCGAGGTCGGGCCGTCTTCATACTGCTCGATCCGCTGACACTCGATCCGTGGCCCCGGCCGATCGTCCCAAAAACTCACACCGCCGACGTCGTTGTGGGAGATCCATACGGAATTGTGATGACTGTGCGTCACCGGATCGTGCGGATGGCCCATGCGGGTCAACGAGCGCCCGGCCGGCCCCATGAGCGGATACAAGAAAGGCCGCTTCAGCGTCGCTCCGAAGTGATACCGGGTCAGTTCGACGCCCTGGTACTGGAACGACGCCTGATCCTCCGGCAGCGGCAACACCTGCATGTCCGGCACCGGCTTGGCCTCCGGCAATTCCGGCTCGGCCGAAATGGCCCAGGCGGAGGTTATGGCAAGGAGCAACACAGAACCAAGAATCCTTGTGCTCCAGCCCGGCAAGGTAGGTGTTTGCAGGCCGGATCCCAATCTGCTGCTCATCGGTGTATCCTCGGAAAAACGAGATTTTGCCTGTTCCGCAAATCCCACAACAAGCTGCCTTCATCGTAGCTTGTATACCCTGCCAAGGCGAGGTTATCCGGAGCGTCGGTGCCGCCATGCTTCTTGGGCAAGATATGCTCGACGTGCAGTCTGGCCAGCGGGGATTGGGCCTGAGGCAGGCCGCAATACTCGCAACGATTCCCCGCCCGCTGGCGAACCAAGTTGCGTGTCACTTCGTCCATCGGTCCTAGCTGCCGCCGAGACGTTTTCGAGCCTTGGCCTGGAGCACGGCAATGAACTTGTTGGCTCGCACGTAGCCCTCGTACTCCGCACGCTCTTCTTCGGTCAACTCCCCTTCGGTACTCTTACGCGCCAACTCCTCAATCCGGGCCTGGATCGCGGTGTCGCCGCGGTACTCGGCCAGCGCCTTGGCCTGTTCGATGCTAAAGAATCCGAGGATTCCATCGGTGGCTCGCTCAAAAGCGGCCATGTCAAAACCCGTAGCCATGGATCACCACGTCACATTTTCGTCGTGTGGAGAATAGCCTGCCAAACTGCGGCGGGGAAAGCTTCCCCACCCAAGTATACGAGCGAAGAACGCGTAAGAGTATCCCGTTTCCAGGGGCTTACCCATTCCGAAAGGTACGAGTACGATTCATATTCTTGCGGAGGATCAGGCCATGTCACTTGCTCCGCCGCGTCTGGCTGAAGAGCCACTCCACCAGGTCCGGTTCCAGGTAGGCCTTGCTCCAACAGTTGTGGCCCACGCCGGGAAACTCGGTGTAATGCGGCGAAGCGCCGGCGCCCTTCAGGGTCTCGACCATCGAACGCGACAGGGCCACGTTCACGACACTGTCGGCCCCGCCGTGGAAGATCCAGAAGGGAATGTGGGCGACCTGCTTCGCCCGCGAGACGTCGACCCCGCCGCAGACCGGGATCGCCGCGGCGATCTGGTCGGGGCGCCGCATGGTCAGGTCGTAGGTGCCAAAGCCGCCCATCGAAAGGCCGGTCACATAGATCCGGTCCGCGTCGATGCGGAACTCCTTTTGGAGCGAATCCAATAGTCCCATGGTCAGACGCATGGGCACGCTCGGCTGCTCGGGCAGCGGGGGGGCCGGCGTCTTGCCCCAGTCGACCTCCATCCACCGATGCCCGGCCGGACACTGCGGGGCGATCAGGAAACACGGGTGCTTGGCCTGGGCCTCGTCACTGACAAAGCGGAGCACCTGGGCGTGGACGAGCTGCCGTGTGTTGTCGTCGCCCCGTTCCCCGGCCCCGTGCAGGAAGATGATCAACGGGTACTTCTGCTGCCGGTCGTACTTGGCCGGCCTGAACAACCGGTAGGGCAAAGCGGCCCCGGCGGCGTCGCGATAGACCCGTTTCTCCGAACGCTGGACCAACGCCTGGTAATCCTCGGCCCATGCGGCGGAAGCAAGCGTGACGAGGGCGATCAGGCCAACCGGCAAGAGGCAACGTATCTTCATGGCATCAACTCTTCTGCAGGTGTGAACAGGGAATCCTCAGGCCTCCATCATAAGCCAAGCAAGTCGATTTCCCAACCAGCCACACTCACCACCCCTCCACAGAGGCGCGGCCCAAAGCCGTTCTTGGCAAACCGGCCCCTGGCGGCAATAATCGAGGGCTCATTCCTCGGAGTGGGAGCAACGATTCCTGAGGACGGAACTGATACAAGAGGAGCGACGATGCACAAGGCGGTCATTCTTGCCCGGGGGTTGGGAACACGCATGCGGCGGGCCGACGGCGAGGCCCAACTCGACGCCCAACAAAACGCCGTGGCCGACACCGGCGTCAAGGCCCTGATCCCCATCGGCCGGCCATTTCTCGATTACGTGCTCACGGCCCTGGCCAACACGGGCTACCGACAGGTCTGCCTGGTCGTGGGCCCGGAACATGGCACGATCCGCGACTACTATAGCACCCAGGCCCGGCCACAAAAGCTGGAAATCGCCTATGCCGTGCAGGTCGAGCCGCGAGGCACCGCCGATGCCGTGGCTGCGGTCGAGTCATTCGCCGGCAACGACCACTTCCTGGTGCTCAACTCCGACAACTACTATCCCCAGGAAGCCTTGCGCGGGCTCCGCGAGATCTCGGCTAATGGCGTGGCCCTGTTCGAAGATCAGGCCATGCTGTCGGGCAGCAACATCCCGGCCGAGCGGCTCCGGCAGTTTGCCGTGGGCAAGATCGATCGCCAAGGGTGCATGGAGCGGATCCTGGAGAAGCCCGACGAAGCCACGCTGGCCAGCCTGCCGCGCCCGCTCTGGCTGAGCATGAACTGTTGGCGGTTCGGGCCGTCGATCTTCGAGGGCTGCCGCCACATCGCCCCCTCGGCCCGCGGTGAGTTGGAGATCCCCGACGCGGTGCAATACGTGATCAACGTCCTGCGCGAACCGTTCCACGTCGTCGTAGTCCGGGCTCCCGTGCTCGACCTGTCCAGCCGACGCGACATCGCTTCCGTCAAGGAAAAACTCGCCGGTACGGAGGTTTCCTTTTGATCCCACGGCTTGACTACCAGGGCGACCTGACCGATACGTCGCAACTTGCCAGGCAGCTTTGCCGCGCAGGCTTGAACGCCGAGGCTGGCAGGACAAAGGCCGAGCTGTTGGCGAAAGCGGCCGGCGTGCTGACGCCCGGCGGTGACGCCCCGCGGGCCTTCTTCGTCCCCGGGCGGATCGAGGTCTTGGGCAAGCACACCGACTATGCCGGCGGAAGCAGCATGGTCGTGGCGACCGACCGCGGGTTCGTGCTGGCAGTTCGACCGCGGGAGGATCGCTCGCTTCGGGTGGTCGACGCCCTGTCGGGCGGATCGGTCCAGTTGGAGTTGAGCCCCGATCTCGTGCCGAAGCTGGGACACTGGTCCAACTACCCGGCCACCGTCGCCCGGCGACTCGCCCGGAATTTCCCGGAAGCATGCCGCGGCGCTGAGATCGCCTTTGCCAGCGACCTGCCGGCCGCCTCGGGAATGAGCAGTTCCAGCGCCCTGATCGTGGCCATCGCCCTGGCCCTGGCCGACGTCAACCAACTGACCGCAACCCCGACCTTCCAGGCCAACATCCACAACCTGACCGATCTGGCCGGCTACTTGGGTACCGTGGAAAACGGCCAGACCTTCGGGTCGCTGGTCGGCGATCGTGGCGTGGGCACTTTTGGCGGGAGCGAAGACCACACGGCGATTCTCAATGGACGGCCCAACCAGATCAGCCAATATGCCTACTGCCCGGTTCGCTTCCAGCGGGCAATTCCTCTTCCTCCCGGCTACACGTTCGCCGTCGGAAGCAGCGGCGTCGTGGCCGAAAAGACCGGCGCGGCCATGGAACTCTACAACACGGCCTCGCGACTGGTTCGCGAGATCACCGAGTTGTGGCGCAACCACTCGGGCCGCGCGGACGCCTACCTGGCCGGTGCCGTGACCAGTTCTCCGCAAGCCGTTGAGCAATTGATGACGATCCTCGCCCAGCAGGCCCCGGATCGCGCCCGTGCCCTCCAGCGCCGCCTCCGGCATTTCCTGCGAGAGAACCAGGAGATCATCCCCGCCGCCGGCGATGCCCTGACGGTCGGCGATCTGGAGGCCTTTGGTCGACTGGTCGACCAATCGCAGTTCGAGTCCGAGCACCTCCTCTGCAACCAGGTGCCGGAAACGATCTATCTGGCCCAAGCCGCACGCGACGCCGGCGCCGCGGCCGCCTCGGCGTTCGGCGCCGGCTTCGGCGGGAGCGTCTGGGCCCTGGTGCCGGAGTCTACGGCCGAAGCGTTCCTGACCGCGTGGCGAGCCGCATATCTTTCCCGATTCCCTCAATACGTCTCGGCCGCTTTCTTCCTCACCCAAGCCGGTCCGGCAGCCTTCCAGGTGTGCTGAGACGTCCCCGCTTGCTCCACGCCCTGGGGGCGATTATATTCGCTGTGATCCGTGCCTCCTCGAGCCCGCAAGGAGAACTTGCCGATGACCTTGGCGCCGATTGATTGGATCATCGTGGCGGTTTACATGACTGGCTGCATTTCCGCCGGGGTCTGGATGCGGCGATACGTGCGGGGGGTGGACGACTTCGCCGTGGCCGGCCGCCAGATGGACGTCCACCTGGGCGTCGCCTCGCTGGCGGCCACCGAGGTGGGCATCGTCACCCTCATGTATACGGCCCAGCTCGGTTTCACCAACGGCCTGGCCGGCGCCATCCCGGGCGTGCTCATCGCCGCGTCGATGTACGTGGTCGGCCTGACCGGGTTCGTCATCGTGCCGATGCGCGACGCCGGCGTGATGACCATTCCCGAGCTGTTCGAAAAACGGTTCGGCACCCGGGTCCGCTGGCTGGCCGGACTGGTGGTGATCGTCGGCGGACTGTTGAACATGGGG
The DNA here is from genome assembly GCA_039680305.1 of Thermoguttaceae bacterium. Taxonomy (GTDB): domain Bacteria; phylum Planctomycetota; class Planctomycetia; order Pirellulales; family Thermoguttaceae; genus JBDKTH01. The sequence goes on from JBDKTH010000530.1 coordinate 4,909, forward strand.
ATCTTTCTCCGCGTCGGCGGCGAATTCCTGATGTACGTCACGGGATTCGACGCGACAAGGCAGTTCACCCTGTCGCTTCTCGGGCACACGTTGCAGATCGGCTACTTGGAAGTCATGATGACCTCTCTGTTGGCCGTGATCCTCCTCTACACGGCCCTGGGCGGCATGCTCTCCGTGCTCATCACCGACTACCTCCAGTTCCTCGTGTTGGGGCTGGGCATCGTGATCATCTCCATCCTGGTGGTCGTGAACGTCGGCTGGTCGAACCTCCTCAGCAGCCTCTGGCAGGCTCACGAGTCGGGGGCCAAGGTGGTGGAGGTCAGCGCGGCGGCGGGACAAGCGTCCGTCGAGTTGAAGATGAAAGATCCGTTCAACCCGTTCACAAGCCTCGGCTGGACCTGGGTCCTCTGGCAGGCCCTGACGGCGGTAGCCATTGTCACCACCTGGCAAACGACGATCGCCCGAGTCCTGGCGGCCCGCGATTCTCAGGCGGCCAAGTCCGTTTATCGCCGGTCGTGCTTCTTCTTTGTCGGCCGCTTTGTCTTGCCGGGCCTCTGGGGCGCCGCGGCGTTCCTCTACTTCGCCGCGCAGCCCGACGGTCTTCCCGCGGGGGTCGATAGCCTCAAGGCGATGCCGGTCTACCTGAGCAAGATCTTGCCGGTCGGCATTATCGGAATCGTGATCGCCGCGATGCTGGCGGCCGAGATGTCGACCGACGCCGGTTATCTGCTGACCTGGGCCACGGTAATCTACAACGACCTGATCAACCCTTGCCTTTCCCGGCCGATGTCGTCAAAAGCCAAACTGCTGACCGTGCGGCTGGTGGTCCTGGGGATCGGAGTGTTTTTGGTGTTCTATGGACTGTGGTACCAGTTGCCTGGCGGGGCCTGGGAATACCTGGCGATCACCGGCAACATTTACCTGGCCAGCCTCTTCACGCTCCTGGTTGCGGCCCTCTACTGGAAGGGCGCGAATAGCTGGGGCGCCGTGGCCGCCATCGTCCTGGGGGCCGTTGTCCCGCTGGCCTACCTCGTGATCAACCCGCTTATCGACCGGTTCGGGCTCAGCCCCGATTGGAAGATCTCGGCCGATGCGTCCGGCTTTGCCGCCTTCGCCCTGGCATTCGGCGGCATGGTCATCGGTTCGATGTTGGCCCGGGCTCTCGGTCTCGATCAAACGGCGCGCACTTCTCAGATCGGGGAGATCAAGTGATGGACAGTCTCTGGGATAAGTTCTTTGCCTACTTCTGGGCCTTGATGGTCTTTGCCTCCATCGCCTGGTACGTCTTCCTGCTGGTCATCGTGGGCTACAAAGGCGGCGTGGAGATTATCCACATGACGCGACGGATGTCGGACCGCCCCGAGGAGCCCCCGACGAACGTCAACGGCTAAGTTGCCCAATCGCATGAATCGTCTCGTACATCGCCACGATGTTCGCCGTAGGACTGACCGGCTGGAGATTGTGGCAAGGGGCGCAGATCCAGCGGGCGGAAGCATAGATCTCCACGCTTTCCCGCACTTCGTTGACAACATCCTCCACCGACCCGAAGGCCAGCGTCTGCTGATTGTCGATCGAGCCGTGGAAGATGACCCGTGAGCCGAACTCGGCGACCAGTTTCTCGCGTTCCATCCCCGGGCAACGCCACTGGATCGGATTGAGGATCTCGATTCCCACACGGTCGATCAGGTCGGGCAAAAATACCCGGGCGGCGCCGTCGGTGTGATACATCACGTGCACGCCATACGAGCGGGCCAGGTCGGCCATCTTGATCTGGTTGGGAAGCAGGAACCGTCGATAGGTGGCCAGGCTCATCAGCGG
>JBDKTH010001282.1:0-2698 GCA_039680305.1 Thermoguttaceae bacterium
TGGCCTCGCGGGATCGCCGACCGCGCACGCTCCACGACCTTATGGATGAGTTGCGTCCCTTGCGCGACGGATTGGCGAAGGTCGACGCCGACGCGCTGCGGCTCCGGCACCAAACGGGCCTCGACACCCTCGTCCGGCCGGCCGAGGTGGACCTTCAGCCGGCCGATCGCGTCCGGCGTCTGATTGCCGAGCTGCGCAACGACGACGCGCTGTGCGGAGTGGCACGGATGGCTGGACAACTGCTGGCCGCGATGAACCTGCCTCGTCCGATCGCCGACCGTGACGACCTGCCGGTCGGGGGCGTGTCAGACATCTCGAACCGCGGCTCGCTCGACCGGCTCTTGACGAGCGAGCTGGCCCAAGACGATTTGACGCTGGCCGTGCGCGTCGCGATGGGCGAGGCCCTCTACCTGCGTCGCGAGGCACCGCCCCGTAACCCGCCCCGGCATCGGGCCGTGCTGATCGACGTGGGCATCCGTCTCTGGGGCATCCCGCGGGTGTTCGCCACGGCCGTCGCCCTGGCCATCGCCGCCACCGCCGACCGCCACATCACCGTCGATGTCTACCGCGCCAAAGGCCCGCAGGTCGTCCCGGTTGACCTCACGCGCCGCGAAGGCCTCGTCGAACAGATGGCGGCGCTCGCCTTGGATCCCCATCCGGGCGATGCCCTGATGCCGTTCGTAGAGGCCGTGTCCGCCCAGGGGCCGGTGGCCGACCTGGTGCTGATCACGGGGGAGGACGTCGCGGCCGATGCAGACTTCCGTCGCATGTTGGCGGCGTTGGCAGTCCCGTCGCTGTTCTTGGCAACGGTCAGTCGCGACGGCCGCTTCCGCCTCGTCGCTCGAAGCGCCAAGAGCCACCAGGCGGTTTCCGAGGCACGGCTGAAGCTCGACGAGTTGCTTGCCCCTCGCGGCCGGCCTGCCACATCGCTGGTCGACGAGCGACAGTCGACCGACCTGCCGGCGATTCTCGCGATGAGGCCTTTCCCGCTGCTTCTGAGCTATCAGCCGAACGATCCGCACCGGCATTGGGTGGTGGACGACAAGGGAGTGCTGGGGATCTCGCGTCAGCGATGCTTGATGCACTGGCAAGATCGTCGGCGCGGGGCTCGCCTGCTTGCCGAGAATATGCCGGACGGACCGGTCCACTGGGCGACCAGTTCCGGGAGGGCCTCCTTGGCAGTCGTCGGCCAGTTTCAGCAGCTGAACCTCTGGCTGGTCAAGGTCGACCTCAAGGCGGGCGCGTGTCAGACGCTGCCGCTGGAAGTCGGCCCCAAGTGTCCTGTCGGCGTCTGCGGCCACGGCGGCATGGTCTTCGTCCTCTATTCCGACCGGGCGGACATGTTTGAAACCGAGGGCGGCTGCAGGATCCAATCGCTCAAGATCCATCCCTCGCTTCAGTGGCGGAGAGATCGGTTTTTCATTGGCCGTGGCGACTGGCATGCCCTCTCGTACGATGGCATCGAGGCGCGATTGGAGCGGCTGATCATCTTCCGCGATCCCCTGCAACGGTACCTCACGTTTATGGACGTGGAGGGCCAGGACGGCCCGATTGGCCTCACCTGCGAGGGCATGCTCTACGATTCGTCGCAGAAGCGGACGATCAAGGTAGCTCACGGGCTTGGAGGCCAGGTCACGTTGCGGGCGGTCGCCCGAAACGGTCGGCATGTGATCGTCTCTTCTGCGAAGGACACCGCTGAGCTGGTGGTCATCGAAGTCCCCAGCGGGCAGTCTCGCCGCGTCTGGGGAGATCCGCGTCGGCTGGCCGAGCCGGAATTCCAGGCGATCAGGCCCAAGTCGCTTCGTCAGCAGCTCCAAGGTGCACTGGTGGACGATGCGGGACGACTATCGCTCCTTTCTTCCAAGGGCCGGAGACTCCAGATCTCGCTCGATCCAAAAACTCGCCAGATCACGCTTGCCGATGTCTGGGGGCGCGATTCCAACGCTCCACAACTCCGGAGATTTCAACGGCTGTCCGGATCACCTTTGCTCAAGGTTGCCGCATGGGAGGATGGCAGCCGAGTCTTCCTTGACGCACGAGGCATGTTGCACCTGAAGAGTTCCGACCCGGTCATCCCCGAGCTGACCCTCATCTTGAAGGACGATGCGATGGCCGGCTGGTGTGCCGATGGCCGCCTCTGGGGCGAAAGCTACTTCACCGACAGCCCGAATTGCAGGCCCGAGACGATTTACACCGATATCCTGAAACCCTTTCTGGCACGACTGCGGTGATCACGCTCCCCTTGCGAATGCGATACGGTGAAACGCCCTTGCGGCAGGAGGCCGCATGGTTGATCCCCGGTCAGAATGCCCGAGAGTGGCTCGACGAGCTCGTGCGGTGGAAGATTCCGCTCACCGAGGTGACGCTCTACGTGGTCCCTCGCGTGCCTGGAGAAACGTCGCCGGCGGGCGTGCTGGCGGTCAGTAGCAAGGGGAGCCGACCGACCGTTTCTCGCCGATGCCAGCCGTACGCGCGGATCGACAGCGGCAGCCCGGCGTCCGCGGGCGGGGCGATCTACTTGCCCGTCGAGGCACGACTCGACCCGGAAGTGACCGAAGCGGAGCTTGCGACCCTGCTTGCCCCGGGCGATGACGTCTGTCTGTTGCATCCGGCGGTCGGGTTGATCCGGTTTTCGCCCGCCGACGCTCGCCGCGTGGCGGACCTGCTGCTTCCGTTACCGCAGCAAGACACGACCTGG
>JBDKTH010001370.1:0-7524 GCA_039680305.1 Thermoguttaceae bacterium
ACGGCCGCCCAGCCCAGCAACAAAGCTACCACGCTTCCCCAAACTCTCATCTTTCGTCTCCTTCCAGTGGATCATTCTAGTGAACCGACGTTGCCCGGATATACACGCCCGCCGGTCGATCGGTGACAGAAAATGGCCGGATTCTCGACGCTCCTCCTGTGAGGAGCCGGCCCGAGAACTTTTGTCTTCCGGGGGGCATGACCACTGCGGCTGGTAGAATCAGCGAGCGAAGCCGAAATTGTCCTCCCCAGGTTAAGGGAGAAAATTGTGGAAAGCCCCGAGTGTGCTGTTGCAGATTTTACGGCGAAGCACACATCCGTAACCAATGTTATGGTAGCCACTTCTGATCGAACCAAATGACGCAAGTCTTCTAGTAAGATTTAGGGGGTCTGTTGCATAATTCCGGGCTTCCGCCACTTCCGATGGGATATTACTTAAATCCCGAGAGTTGCCCCTCGAATGGGTTTAGCTGACAAGAGGCAACTCTTCCAGAGTCACATCCTGCGGAATCGCGGGGATCGTCCCGGCGAGAAACGGAAGACGAAGACAGGCCGACCGGGCAGGGCCGACCGAGATGGGGAGGGAGCGCGCAGGGATAGCGCCCCGCAACGGTGCCCCGAAGAAATAGCCGAATTGTCAAGGATCATCCGGCATGCGTTTCAGCTGCCACACGTAGCCTAGCAAATCGGCTGGCCCAATTTCTACTCTCGAATCGCCTCGCCTTGTGAGTTTTGACGAAAAAACCTGTTGGGCAGTAAGGTAGGGTGATGCCCGATCTTGTGTGTCAAAACCCATCGACCGCGATTTCGAACAACGAACCAGGCTTGACGGCAAACGGCGGGACCGGTAGATTCGATGACAGCCTGACTGTCTTTCATCGAAATGAGGTCAATTGCCATGCGACAGGAACTGATCACCGACGGAGATCTCTCGATCCTGCAAGTCCTCTGGCAGCGTGGCGAAGCGACGAGCCGGGAGATCACGGCGGTGGTGCACGCGGAAGTGACGGATCCCAAGATGGCGTCCGTCCAAAAACTTCTGGAGCGGCTGGAAGCCAAAGGGTGCGTCGAGCGTGACCGGAGCGAGCGGGCCCATCGGTTTCGGCCGCTGGTGAGTCACGAGGCGTATCTGCGCAGCCGCCTACAAGCGTTGGCCGACCGGGTCTGCGACGGCAATCTCCTCCCGCTGGTGACCACGCTTCTCGATGCCCAGGGGAGTACTCAGAACCAGCGCAAGGAACTTCGCAAGCTAATTGGCGATCTCTGGCCGTCCCAAGAAACCGGCAACCGCAACACCGAATAATCGAGACCTGGGATGAACGCGATCGGGGTAGTCGTGGCGAGCAATGCCGCGGTGGTTCTTTTGCTGGCCGTGGGCGTGGCTCTGCTGGGGCGGATCTGGAAGAATCCGATCGGGCTACATCTTCTTTGGGTCCTCGTCCTTGTGAAGTTCGTCACGCCGCCGATCATCACGGTCCCTGTTCCCGTGCCGGCCGACAAGTCGCCATTGCTTTCGAGTGCGACAGACCGAGCCGTCGCAGTTCAACCGCCTGCTCAGCCTTCCCCGGCGGCGACCGTTGCGGTCAACTCGGCTCACAAGCCCAATCCGCGACTGGGCCAGGAGTCAGGAGTTTCCGAGAGTGCCCAGCCAGCATGCAGCGTTCCCCCGTCCATCGCGGCATGGCACGGAATCCCTTGGCAGACCGTTTTGATCTGGACTTGGGTGGCCGGAGGCCTGACGTTGGCCGTCGGTCACGCTTGGCGCATCGCTGGTTTCCAGCGTCTGCTTCGCGTGGCGGACGTCGCTCCGGCCGAAATTCAGACCATGGCCGATCGAGTCGGCCAGCAGCTCGGCCTGCGACGCATCCCCGCGATTCGGATGCTTCCCGTCCACCTGTCGCCGATGGTTTGGTCGCTGGTCGGCCGGCCTCGCGTGTTCCTTCCGGCCTCGCTCTTTGCGCGGCTGAACTCGGAAGCCCAGGAGGCGATTCTGGCCCACGAATTGGCGCACGTCCGGCGCAAGGATCATTGGGTGCGGCTGCTGGAACTGGTCGTGGTCACGCTGTTCTGGTGGCATCCGGTGGCCTGGTGGGCTTGCCGGCAACTGCGGGAGTTGGAAGAGCAGTGCTGTGATTGGCTGGTGCTAAGTACATTGCCGCACGGGGCAAGGAGCTATGCTCTCGCGCTGGTCGATACGCTGGATTTCCTTTCCGAACCCTCGTTGAGAGTCCCGCTGGGCGCCACGGCCGCCGGATCCTGTGACTCGTTAGCAAGGAGGATTACGATGTTGAAGGACTACGCCCCGACAACCAGGCTCAGCGTCGCTCGTCTAGCTCTTCTGTTAACCCTGGCGGCCGTTCCGATGACGGTCGCCTTTGCCGCCGTCTCGCCCCAGCCCAACGACCGGGCCACCGCACCGAAACCCGAAGCGGTCGCTTCCAGCGCCGAAGGCATCACTTACCACTGCAAGATCATCGACGCGCTGACGAAGCGGCCCGTCGAAGGGGCAACGGTTACGGTGCGACGAAAAGTGCCCAGCATCAGTGTGCCGTTCCAGAAGGAGGTCAAACTGGCCGAAACCAGGCACCGTACAGATGCCGACGGCCAGTACGCATTCACCTTGCCGCCAGAGCAGGTTGCCGAGAAGCACCTCTATATCAACATCGAGGTCGACCAGCCCAACTACGTCCACCACGACGAAGGCTGGCTATTTGACGCGGAGCGGCCGTACTATGGAACTCTCTATTTGTGGCCGGCCGAACAGTTTGTCGGCACCGTGGTCCAACCGGACGGCAGCCCTGCCGCGGGGGTCGTTGTGTCAGGCATTAGCAAACTCCCTCCTGGCCGCCTCAGCGCCACCCCGGTCAAGGCCGAGACCGACCACGACGGCGTGTTCCGACTCCGCGCGATCCTTGGAGGAAGCACCGCCTTCTTGCTTGTGCCGAAAGACCATTCCCCATCCGAATACAGCGTCGAACGCGACTTCACCCACCTCATCAAGAACGGCGACACCTGGACTGTCTCTGCCAGCCTGCCGGCCAAGCACGACATCCAGAAGCATCGCCGCAACGTGGGGCGGTTCGTGCTCAAGGACGGAATCCGGCTCCAGGGACGCGTCGTGGACGAGGCGGGCCGTACGGTCTCAGGAGTCTGGGTCACCGCCCTCGATGGAAAAGGCGAGCCTTTCACCCTCGTGCGCTCTGCCTTGACCGACGTCGACGGCCGGTTCGACATGCCTCCCCTGCCGCCGGGCAAGTATCGTGTGATGCTCCGCGACACCCCGCTGGACCCGTTGGCCAACGACTTCACTCCACGTCCTTTCTCGGGCGTATATCCATCGCAGATTGTCACTCTGGAAGAAGACAGCAAGACGAAGGAGATCCAGTTCCGCTCGGTGCCGACGGTGACCATTGTGGCTCAATACTACGACAGTTCGGGCAAACCATGCTCGGGGCGTGTCGTCCTTCTGAGCGGAATCCTCGACGGCAAACCGTACCATAATCGACGCCAGCCAGACCCCAGCGGTCGATGCGTTTTCCAGACGCCAAAGGGACTCGAGGATGCGCATCTCGAGCCGGCCGTGAGCACTCACCGATGCCGCGTCTCCAAGGACGCTCCTCTGAGCAACCGGTACGAGGTGGCCCTGGGCACGCTCACCCACGATCTGCCCGATATCGCCATCATCCGCTACCGAGAACCAACCCTATTGGTCAACGCGGTGGACGAATCGGGCAAACGGATCGAGGGATTCGAAGGGGTGATCAAATACCGGCCCGACCGGGCTCCGTTGCCGGGCGGGTTTCTCTATAAGGGAAAGCTCATTAGCGATGCCGTGTTCGAACCGCAAGGCGACGGCCGCTGGTGTTCCATGGGCCTCCTCCCCGACGAGGAGTTTACGCTGACCGTCCAAGCGCCCGGCTACCGGTCCAGTTCGCAGAAGCTCAGCCTGCCGGAAGGGGCGACCAAGGAACTGGATGTGAAGCTGCAAAAGCTGCCGCTGCCGTAAGGCCGAAACGGGCACACCTCTCCAGACGCTACAGAGCGACCGACACGGTAGAGCGTGCCCGACGCTCCTTCTACTATCCACAGGCCAGCCTCCCACCCGACGCTACTACCGACAGCCCAGCGGACGTCGCAAATTGACGTCCGGGGCGGCGTGACCGAGACTCCAATAGGCCCGGAATCTCATCTTTTTCTGTCGACGCCCCAAGAAAACGGCCGGACGGCGGAAGATTCCGGTTCATAATCTGGTCTGACGCGACGTTTCCCTGGTGAAGCCCCAAGAAAAAGGGCTCCCCAGGCACCCTCGTTGGCGGCGGGCGAATGAACGTGTTGACGATGACCGATCAGGCGGATAGCGCAGTGGGACTCCAGCACGGTGAACGATTCACGCGGCTGCTGATGGCCAATCAGCGGCGGATCTACGCCTTTGTCCTGTCGCTGGTGCACGACCCCGCGGCGGCCGACGACGTGTTGCAGGAAGTCCTCGGCGTGCTGTGGCGGAAGTTCGACCAGTTCCGCGAGGAGACTGACTTCGCCGCCTGGGCGATGAGTGCGGCGCGCCTGTCGGTCTTCGAGTGGCGGCGCCGGCAGGCGAAGCTCCCCTTGCCGCTCACGGACGAGGAGCTGGCGATCCTGGCCGACGAGGCCGAGCAACTCAGCGGCGAATTCGAGGCCCGGCAGGCGGCGCTGCGCGAGTGTCTCAAGAAGCTCGGCGACAAGGAGCGGCGTCTGCTTCATTCGCGGTATTTCCTCAACGAGTCGGTGGCCGAGATGGCGGCGCAGGCCAAGTACACGCCGAGGGCCGTCTACAAGGCACTTAACAAGGTTCACGCCATGCTGCTGCGGTGTGTGCGGCGCACCATGGAGGAATTGGCATGAGTCCTGACCAGCACGACCGTCGCGAATTGGAATCGCTCCTTGGGGCTCTCCGCGAGCAGACTCTAGAGCCCGAAGAGGCCGAGCGGCTGCGGGACCGGCTGCGCGACGACAAGACGGCCAGGCGGGAACTGATCGAGCAGATGATGCTCGTGGCGTCGCTGCGCGACATGGAGATCCCGGTCGAGCCGGCCGATCGTGCCCCGGCGATGACGCCGCACGTCACGCTATGGCAATGGCGGGTGCCGTTGGCCTGCGTGGCGGCGACCATGCTGGCGGTGGTGATCGCCGCGGTCTGGCTCCTCGATAAGCCGACGGCCGTGGGAGTCCTCGCCCGGCAGGAAGCCTGTGTGTGGAGCGCGGGGCAACTGCCGCTGGCCGAGGGCGAAGCCTTCCGACAGGGATCGCTGCGGCTCGATTCGGGCCTCGCGGAATTGCAAATCGGCCGAAGCGTGACCCTCGTGTTGGAGGGGCCCGCGAATCTCGACGTCCAAAGCGCCTCGCGTTGTTTCCTGCACTACGGCCGGGTCGTGGTCCGCGTCGAGAAGGAGGCTCGCGGGTTCATTCTGGATGGCCCGGGCGGACGGATCGTCGATCACGGCACCGAGTTCGGCGTGTCAGTCGATCGGGCGGGCGGGATGGAGGTGCACGTCTTGGAAGGACGCGTCACGGCCCAGCCGGCCGGCGCCAAGAAGGCCGTGGAACTCGGGCGCAGCGAATCGATGCAGTGGTCGGCCGCGAGCATCCAGCGAGGAACCGCCCAACCGCTGTCCTTTGTGACCGATCTGCCGATACGCACCAATCGTCGAATCGGCTATGTCCACTGGTCGTTCGACGAAGCGACGGGCGAGGTTTCCAAGAATCGCGGCCGCGGACTGGGCCCGCCGCACGCTGACGGCCACTTGCACAGCGCCTTGCCCGAGGGCCCCAAGCCCGAGTGGATCAGCGGCCAGTTCGGCGCGGGTTTGCGGTTCCACGGGGAGACGGACTTCGTCGAGTGCAATTTCGACGGCATCGCCGGCGGCAACCCGCGCACGGTGGCATTTTGGGTCAAGGTGCCGCGCGACATCATCCGGGATGAGAGCTACGGCATTGTGAGCTGGGGCACCTACCTGCCGGGCTCGGCATGGCAGCTCTCCGTGAACTGGCACGAGGAGGACGGGGAGACCGGTCCTCTGCGGGCCGGCATCCTGACCGGAGCCGTCGTGGGCAACACCGACCTGCGCGACGACCGCTGGCATCACGTGGCCGTGGTCATGTATGGCGGCCGCCGTCCGGATATCTCCACCCACGTCCTGCTGTACGTCGATGGGCGTCTGGAACGTACGACCACCAAGGCGGTGTGCGAAGTTCACACCGACACGAGCCACGAGTCGGCACGGCGAGTGCGGCTGGGACGCAGCATCGAGGCGTTCACGCCGCCCACACCGCACAAGGGTTTTTTCCGGGGCTGCATGGATGAGGTGTTCATCTTCGACGCGGCCCTCACCCAGAAGCAAATTGAGGGGCTTTTCTGGCACAACCGTCTGCCGGACGAAGCGACGCCGGCCGGCCCGCACGGTAAAGCGAGGCCCTCCAGCAGTGCCCGCGGCCGGGAGACGCCGCGAAAGGAGATCAAGAGGGAAGGGTAGAAGGGGAGTGTTCTGCTTTGCATTCATCATCCATTTCTCGCAGAGGTACCCAGCACTATGGTTCGTGAGCGTCAACGTGGTTTCACCTTGGTGGAACTCCTCGTGGTCATCGCCATTATTGGTATCTTGATTGCCTTGCTGCTGCCGGCCGTGCAAGCGGCAAGGGAAGCAGCCCGGCGAGCGCAGTGCACCAACAATCTCAAGCAACTCGGCCTGGCCCTACAAAACTATCACGACACCTACCTGACCTTCCCCCCGCCAGGCATCACCTCGAACACGGTCAGTTGGTGCACGCTCATCCTGCCGTTCATCGAGCAGAAGCCGGTTTACGACAAGATGAACTTCAAGAACGAAGGCACCTGGGGCACCGTCGGAAAGATGGGAAATGCGATCAACCGCATTGGCGGCTTCCTCTGCCCCAGTGCGCCGGGCGATACGGAACTGAGCGCCGACACGGGCGAAGGCTGGCCCAGCGCCGCAACCGCGAGAGCCTACACCGTCCATTACTTCGGCATCATGGGCCCCAACGGCGTGAATTCGACCACGCTTCAGTACTACACTTGCACGAACCTCACGACCGAGGCCTTTGGCGGCACCTGCTCGCAAGGAACGATGCCGCCCAGCGGCTGCAAGATGCGAGACATCACCGACGGGACTTCAAACACGTTCCTCCTCGGCGAATGCGTTTGGAAGGGGATGCCCTACTTCCGGGCCTGGACCCGCGGGTACTACTCCGACACCCGGGGAAGCCTGTACCTCCTGGCCAAGATCGTCGAGTACCCGATCAATTCGAAGAACACGACCTATTGGAACCGGGTTGCCTTTGGCAGCATGCATCCCGGCGGCGCCCAGTTCGCCTTGGTCGACGGCTCCGCACGGTTCGTCGCCGAAACGATCGACCAGTCGATCTACCAGTCGACCGCCAGCCGCGACGGCGGCGAGCCCAAGTCGGGCCAGGGCAATTGAGCCGTTGGACGTGGCGAGACGACCGCTACAGCCCGGGCACACGTGCCGCG
>JBDKTH010001177.1:0-6319 GCA_039680305.1 Thermoguttaceae bacterium
GCGGACAGTGATTCGACCGATGTCGCTGGGCGATTCGGCCGGACTGCGAGGCCACCGGGGGAGGCCAAGAGCTAATCGCACCCATTTATGCCCCATAGATTTTGACGCAATTCGGCCAAGAATATAGGTTCCGGGAATTTCGGGGATAGGTAGAAGTGAACAGCAGTAGGCTGGCTTGTTGTTCCGACAGACCGGCATGACGAACAGGAATCTACCCTTGACCACCGAAGACGTATCACTTCCGATGAATGGTCAATTTGGGCACGCAACCACTGGGAATGCAATTTCTGCCATTGTCCCGTGGGGACTGCCCAGCTGAGACGGGATTGTGTTTGCCGTGCCGTAGTTTGGCGAACACGGGGGATGTCGCCTAATCGGCCATTGGAAGGCACCAATGTGAACTCAGCGAGAGATCGGACCTCGGCGCATCACGCGTAGTGCCAGAATGGCAGCCAGGTTCCGCACCGTGTACAAGATGGCAGCACGAGGCGTTCACTACTAATCCAAATCCAATCAGGGATCATACGTAAGACTTTAAGGGGCAACGACCTGTGGTAACGCGCTCAGAGTAATCCTTAAATCGGCACAGGGTTTGCACCTAGCCCCGTCGTACTTACCATGCCCCACCAAAAGTCGATCGCGACGCCCCTTCAGTCGACTCTTCAAGCGATGTTGAAAGCTGACGCAATGGCTGGCGAGTGCCTGATTTGTTGGGCATGCGACATTGTACGGCCCGTTTCTTGATACCCGCTGAGGGGTAGGGCTGGTACGAATGGAAGTTCAATCGACCGGAAGAGATTGGCTGTTCCTTTGCTTGCGTTCCCGACAAGACGGGGAACACCCGCGGACGGAGTCTATACGCGGGGAAATCGTATTTGGGCTACTGCTTAGTTCTCGTTGTGGAGGGTGCCAGTGATTGAGGCACCGGTTGATTTTGCCATTGTCGCCGCATTGCCGGTCGAGCGGGAGGCTCTCGTTCGGCGGCTTGAAGGCGTCGAACGAGTGCAGCCAGACGGGGAGCCGTTGACCTTTTATGTTGGCACGGTGTCGGTGCCGGGTGAAGGAAAGCCGTTTACAGTTGTGGTCACTCAGTTGCTGGACATGGGGAACACCGACGCTAGTATCACAACTACACGGGTCATCCAGCGCTGGCGGCCTCGCAACGTCTTGATGGTCGGTATCGCTGGGGGCGTGGAAGGCAAAGCAGCGCTCGGGGATGTGGCCGTTGCGCAGTACGCCTATTATTTCGAACCGGCAAAACTGGCCGCCGAGGGCATCGAGCACCGCGGTCGCCAGTTCAATTCCGACTTATTACTCTACGGCCGCGTCCAACACTACGAGGCTGCGGAGTGGAAGGGTGAAATCCACGCCGCGCGGCCGGATACGGCCGGGGGAGAACCGAAACTGCCCGAGGTTCGGTTCGGGCCGATTGCATGCGGCGATAAAGTCGTAGCTAACCTTGAGGAACTGGCCGAGATCCGGCGGCAGTGCCCCAAGATGATTGCCGTCGCGATGGAGGGCGCCGGCGTCGCGAAGGCCGTCCTCAGCGAAGGGAGTCCGGTCCGCTACCTTGAGATCCGCGGGATCAGTGACTACGCCGGTCCAGACAAGCATGATGGTTGGCATGAGTATGCCGCCAACGCTGCAGCGGCCTTTTGCATCGGGTTTTTGCGATCCCGCCCCTTTTCTCCGGGGCCTCCGCCCGAACAAATCGCTGGCCAGGCGAAACCCGTCGCAACTCTGGTCTTGATTGCCCAGTCCCTAAGGCTGATTTCGGTTGAGGAGGTCGTGGCGGCCCTGGATGAGGATACGAAGCGAGGGGAGCTTGAATTCCTGCATCTCGACTTCACGGACCTTGTCCGAAACAGAGTGTTCACCGACCCCGAGGCTGCAGCACGCCGACTGGTCGATCCACAAGGTCCGCTGCTGGGCGCACTCGCTCGCTGCGCTGATGCCCGACTTGCCTTCTGCGGTCTGGCTGCCATTCCGCCTGTTGTCCTTGCCGGGCACATCGTGACGGACCGTCGCTTCGTGCGTCTGCTAGATTTCCACCCGGAACCAGGGAACTGGAGTTGGCCGGGAACCTCGAACGGGTTTCCCACACTGCAATGCAGGGGGATGCCGAAACGCAGCCTCAAGGAGCCTGGCGATGCCGTTCTTCGGATGGCAGTCAGTTATCCGGTCGCCGTCGAGAGCATTCGCAACTTGGGTCTGGCCCCAAAATCTGAAATCGACCTCTCGCTGCCGGCCCCCACTCGCAGCATCGTGCAGAGCGAGGATCAGGTTCGCGACTACGGCCGAGCGTTTCGCGAAGTACTGGATCGGTTGTCTGGGGTGATGCCCTCTACTGGGCGGGTCCACCTGTTCTATGCTGGTCCAATGGCCTTGGCATTTCACCTGGGGCAACAGATTTCCGAGAACATTCATCCACCCGTGGTGGTCTGGAACTACAGTCGCGGTTACGAATGGGCGTTGGACCTGCGTGCGGCGGTTTCCGGCGAACCTTGCATCTTGCGACCCGCAGGCCCCTAAGAGGGAGGCACTATGACGATTAAGGCTCGCTTTGACCGATTCACGACGAAGATCCGCCCAACGGATGAGCACATTGAGGAGGCCAACCGTCAGGTCGAGTACATGATCGATCGGTTGCACGACAAGGTCGCTGACGACGGCACCTACACACTCGAGAAGATTCTTAGGGCGGGGTCAAACGCTAAGTTCACGTCGCTGCTCCGTACCGAGCATAATCGATTCGACGTCGATCTGGGGGCCTATTACTCCGGCGCCGGCGCGGCCAAAGCCAAGCTGGACAAACTATTGGAATTCACTCGCGACCGTCTGGTCGAAATCTATCCGCAGAAGGACAAGCAGAGGGACTTCGAGGTGCTGAAGAGCGCCGTGCGGGTAGAGTTCACCAGCGGCATCAAACTGTGGGTCGATGTCGCCCCGATTGTCAAAGACGATTCACTAGGAATCCCGAACGGTGGCCACATCCCCCGCAACGATGGCTGGCGGTTGACCTCGGTCACTGCCCATAACGACTTCGTCGCCCGTCGAACCACCCAGAGCAGGAAAGTGTCTGGACCAGTGCGTTTCAACGGCCTGGTGCGCATGGTGAAGTGGTGGAACAACCGGCAGGGCTCTCTGATGCAGCCCGCGATCTTCTGCGAATTGGTCGCCGCCGCAGCTATGGCCTCGAGCGGTGTGACCACGGAATGGCAGACTAGCCTGCGGCAGTTGTTCACATTCCTGCGGAAGCATCGGTTCAACGAGCCAATTGTTTTCGGTGACTACTACGATCCTAAGAAGGTGAAACTCGCCCCAGACGCCGTGGTAGTCCTCGACTCTGTCAATCCCGACAACAATGTTACGTCCACGTGGACGGACAAAACGCGGAGCGATTTTCTTGATCGCGTTCAGGAAGCCTATGATTCAACAACGGCTGCCTGGAGCGCCGAACGCGATGGCGATGAGGACGAGGCGGTGAGCCACTGGTGCGAAGTGTTCGGTGACGACTTCCGTGCGCTTTCAGAAGAGAGTGACAATTGAGCACGCAAACGCGGACGGCAACACAGACATCAACCTTGACCAAGGTCATCTACGTTACTCGCAAGCTGCAGGCCGACCTGTTTGCGCTGGTCGACACCTACGGACAGATTTCGGAATCATACGCCCAGCAACTGGTCCACGACCTGCGGTTGCTGTTGGATGAAGAGGTCGTGGACAAGATTCAACTCCTCTGGACCCGAAGGGGAACCACCCAGGTCGCGGGAGCCTATTCGTATCAGGTCATCGCGGCCGGAATTGGTCTAGCTGACGATCGCTCCGGCAACATCCGTTACGATGCCACGCTGCAGGTTTCTGAATTCTCCGTCCGCGTCTACTACAACAACCGTTGGAACGACTTGAGCGAGGAGGACCGACGTGCCATCAACTCCCGTTGCACGTTGACCTGGGGACCTGGCGGTACACTCGACTTCAGTTGCGGTAGTTGGACCTCTGAAAAGACCTATTCCCGGGACGGCTTTGGCCTCGGGCGGGAACGTTTTGCGAGGTACTAAGTGGATGGCCAAGATGCAGCTAATCTCTGCTGACGGCATGATACTTTGCATGCTGCCGGGAACCGCCGAAGAACTGCTTCTTGACGCTGAGGCGTTCGCCCGGCGGCATCGGCTCGCCAAGCAGTCGTACTTTCCCATCGCAGTGCGGGATGCCATCGAGAGAGCCGGTTTTCAAGTCACCGATGTCGAACTCAACGCCAGCCTGCAACGACTGGATGTTGTGCGCCGTGGCCACCAGGTCGATGTTGTTCGGATCCGCGTGACCCCGAGCAGAATCAAGAGCCCGTCCGTGAATGGAGGTCATAGGGAGAAGGGAATGCCTACCAAAACCATCCTGAATGCTCGCTTTTTTGAATCGGAACGCACCTTTCCCAATGCACACGCGCGGGCTTGGTATGACCGACTGGTCGGTCTTGACTCGCAAAAGCGAGAGTTACTGCTCGAACTGGAACTGCTGCTCTATCCGGATCGACTGGCTGCTTGGAGCCGGGCTCAATACGGCAGCGAGTTGCATGTGTGCGAAGTCATGGCGAGCCGCGCTCGGCTGCTTCTCCTGGAAGGAGATGTCGGTTGCGGGAAGACCATACTTGCCGAGACCGTGGGAGACGCACTAGCTCAGCGGACCAACACCCGCGTCCACCTACTGAAAGTGAATACGCAGGTTCGAGGCACGGGCATGGTCGGTGAAATGACGGAACTGATTGTACAGGCGTTTACCCACGCCGAAAGCCATGCCGATGCCCTCCGCGGGGAACCCGTGCTGCTGTTGATTGATGAAGCCGATGCCCTCGCCGCCAGACGCACCGACCAGCACATGCACCACGAGGACAAGGCTGGTCTCAACACGCTCCTACAGCGGATTGACGGCCTGCGGCTCAGCCAGCGCCGCATAGCCGTCATATTCATCACGAATCGTCCCGACGCCCTCGATCCCGCCGTGCGGCGGCGGGCCGCGATCCGACTGACGTTTGGTCGGCCTAGCGACGACGTTCGCGCCGAGTTGTTCCGTCGATCGCTGCCGGAACTGAATCTGTCCCCCGGGACCGTTGCGGAACTCGTCTCACTCACCGGCAAAGGGGCCAAGCAGAAATCAAGCACGACGTTCACCGCCTCCGACATCACGGACCGGTTACTGCCAGCTGCGCTCCGGGAGGCGTATGCTGAGAACCGGCGTCTGACCGCCGAGGACCTGGTTCGTCACGCGCGCACGATGCTTCCGACTCCCTTGATGACTGACGGGGACCATCATGGCGAATGACCTCGATTGTCTGGTGTCCGTTGATGTCGAGAGCTCTGGTCCAGTCCCCGGTGACTATAGCCTGCTTTCCCTAGGGGCGTGTGTCGTTGGCCGGCGTGAGCAGACGTTCTATGCCGAACTGAAACCTCTGAACGACAACGCCGTGCCCGAGGCCTTGGAAGTCACGGGATTCGACCTTGCCAAATTGCGGCTTACCGGCGAGGAACCGCAGCAGGCAATCACCAGGTTTGCGGACTGGGTCCGCGCCGTGAGCAGCACTGCCAAGCCGGTATTTGTTGGTTTCAACGCCGGGTTTGACTGGTCGTTCGTGAATTGGTACTTCCACCACTTTCTCGGCGACAACCCGTTTGGGTTTGCGCCGCTCGACATCAAGTCGTACTACATGGGGCGCAGCGGCTGCCGCTGGGAGGAGACGAAGTCCAGCCGCATACCTGCCGAGTTTCAGGCGACACAGCCACCAACCCACCACGCTCTGGCCGATGCTCTGGCACAAGCCGAGATGTTCGAGAAGATGATGCGGCAACCTCCGCCCACCAGAGGAGGTGCGCGACGATAGCCATGTTCAGGTCCGCGGGAAGCACCCTAGCGAACGCTTGCTTGGTCCGAGCTGTGACGGATCGCGTTTGTGGAATTCCGCTTCAAGTTTATCGCTCTACAAGAGATGTTGGCTTCCGGGCGCCCGGCTCACCCATCCGCTGATACAACTGCAGCCGCTACGTCCGGTATATTAGCCAATTTCAGAGTATGGCTTGCCGTTGCATGCATCGAACGGGTGGCCCTGGGTTGTTGCCGACTCGGGGCCCCGAGAGACTCCTATGTGCTCCCATTAGAGCATACGGTTCCACAAACCATGGATTCTCTATGCGCCGGCAAAGTGAACAGACGGTGCGCACGCGAACCGTTGGCGAGTCCGGTTAGCAGGGCAACCGGGGTGCGAACCGCAAACGCAAGCAACGGGGCCAGAAAACGGCCAAGCGGGTACCGGTGGCGCATGGCAAGG
>JBDKTH010000179.1:0-1620 GCA_039680305.1 Thermoguttaceae bacterium
TGTTCGACCTGCTCACGCCCGACGAGAACCGCATCGACGAACAGACGCGGCAATTCCGGTTCGACATCGATCTGTTGGCCACGCGATTGCGCGGCGCGGTCGACTGGATTCACCAGCGGGGCGACACCGCCACGATGCGAATCGGGCTGTTCGGCGCCAGCACCGGCGCGGCCGCCGCCCTGATCGCCGCTGCCGATCAGCCCGGGATGGTGGGCGCCGTTGTCTCGCGTGGCGGCCGGCCCGACCTGGCCGGAGAAGCACTCCCGAGGGTGCAATCGCCGACGTTGTTGATCGTCGGCGGAGACGACCTGACGGTGCTGGAGTTGAATCGGCGCGCCGCCCAGATGCTCCGCGTCGAACACCGCGTAGACGTCGTTCCTGGCGCCACGCACCTGTTTGAAGAGCCCGGCACCCTGGAACAAGCCTCGCAGGCGGCCCGCGACTGGTTCGTCACGCATCTGGCAGAGCAGGGGGGAGGGGAAAGGACGAAGGACTAAGGACTAAGGACTAAGGACGAACGGTTACGAGCTTTGGGGCGGTGAAGAAACCGTTTAGCCCCGGCACTTGTGCCGGGCGGTAGCGTCGATTGCACAATCACCACAACATCCGAGGACACCCCGCCATGCCCATTGTGGCGATCACCCAAAACGACCAGATCGAGGAAGCGATCAACGAGGCGATTCGCCACCTGCCGCTCGAATCGCTGGTGCGAGACAAACGGGTGGCGGTCAAGCCGAACGACACTTGGGCATCGTCCGACGATACCACGGGCGTGACGCAGCCCCACACGCTCCGCGCCGTGCTCCGCCAGATCAAACGGTTCGGCCCCCGGCAGTTGATCGTCACCGGCGGGGCCGGGGCGGCCGAGACCGACGAGGTGTTCCGAATCGCCGGACTGATGGACGTCGTGGACGAGGAGGGGGCCGAGTTCTTCGATCACAACCGGCCGCCGTTCGCCGAGGTTCCGTTGCCTTACGCCCCAGAGAAGGATGTCTCCGGCCCGCAGCAGTCGGTGATGGTCAATCCGCGGGTGCTGGAGTACGAGACGCTGATCGCCCTGAACCAACTAAAACTGCACGAGACCGCGACCGTCACGCTGGCGCTGAAGAACATCGCCATGTCGTATCCGGCCGCCGACTACTACGGCCACCCTCGGTCCAACCAGCAACACCAGCACCACTTCTTCGCCGACATGCACTCATTCATCGCCGCCATGGCCAAGCGGTTCCCACCATCGCTGGCGATCACGGTGGGCCATCCGGCAATGATCGGCACGGGACCGCTGGGCGGGCACCCGGTGGAAACGGGCCTCGTCATCGCCAGCCCCGACGCCCTGGCCGCCGACGTCGTCGGGGCCCAATTGTTGGGGTTTGGCATCCAGGCCGTGCGCCACCTCTGGGAAGCCCAACGGCTGGGCGTAGGCGACGGCCGGATCGAGATGATGCAGTTTCCTGCCATGAGCTTGCGTCAAGCCATCGAAGCCTTTACCGCGGCCGCCTATGGCCACCGACTGACCTTCGAGCACGCCTGAAGGGAATGCGGAAGGATGAATGCTGAATGATGAATGGGCTGGTAGGGCGGCGCCGAGCTTGCGAGGCCCGCCAGATCCGGGGTAATGCA
>JBDKTH010000154.1:0-7770 GCA_039680305.1 Thermoguttaceae bacterium
GCCGAGGCCAGACGCGTCCCGTCGGGCGCCCAACTCAGACTTCCGATCGGACTACCATGCTCAGCGGCACGCGAGGGGATCTCCTCGGCGGCCAGATCCCAGATCAGCAGCCGCGGCGCCTTCTCGACGAAGGCCAGGTGGCGACCGGTGGGCGACCACTGGACGTTTCCGCCGAAGGGGTCACCCCCGAGGTATCTTCGGACGAGCAACCCCGAGGCGACCTCCCGCACGTGGACGCCACTTGCTGCGCTTGTCGTGGCCAGATACCTGCCGTCTGGCGACCAACCGACGGAATTGGGGACACGCTCATGCCCGAGGAAGACTCGCAGGAGCCGACCGTCGCTCGGGTCCCACAAGCGAACGGCTCCATCCTGGCTTACCGTGGCCAAGACTTGGCCATCGGGGCTGTAGGCGACCGCACCTACCCCTCCCCGACAAGAGACCGTGTCCACGGTCCACGACAGCGCGCCTGCCACAGGCGCCGGTTTGTTCACCAGGGCCAATCGGCTCAGCGGTGCGCCATGAGGAAACATCCCAACTGTGGCCTTCAGCTGCAACGTCTGTGGCGCGGCACCGGCCGACCGTGGCACGGGCTTGTCGGCAACAGGCATCTCGACGTGTGGAGGTTCCTGGCCGGCAGTCAAGGTTGTCTCTTTCTTCACGTCTTTCCCGCTGCCCAGCAGAAGGAATAGTCCAACGACCATCAGCACCCCGAAACCAACGCCTACGGCGGCCCACAAGCGTCTGTTGCGATGCCGGGCGGGGCGAGACGGCCGAGGCCGCTTCGCCGCCGGGGCCCCCGGGACCGTGCGGCAGGCTTCCAGCGCAGCGATCACTTCGGCCATCGACTGAGGGCGGTCTTCGGGCTGCTTGGCCATCATCTTCTGGCAAACGGCGTCCACCTCGGCTGGCACGTCTGGTCGCACCTTCTGAAGCGAGGGGATTGGGTGCTCGCGATGAGCCAACAGCACCTGGATCGCCAAATCGCCTTGATAGGGAGTCTTCCCGCTCAAGAGGCGATAGAACGTACAGCCGAGCGAATAGATGTCGGAACGTTGGTCGACCCTCCGCGTGTCCAGCGCCTGCTCCGGGGCCATGTAGTCACACGTCCCCATCACCTGGCCACTCTGCGTCAGGCGCTCGGCGTCGTCCGGCCCGAGGCCAGTGGAAATGTGGGCGAGGCCCATATCGAGGATTTTTGCCGTGCCTCGCTTGTCCAGGAGCAGGTTGCCCGGCTTGATGTCGCGATGGATGACACCTTCGGCATGGGCGTATTGCAGCCCTCGGGCGGCCTGGAGGATGTACTCGACCGCTTTCTCAACCGGCAGCGGCCCGAGCCGCTTGACCAGCGAGGCCAGGTCCTCGCCGTCGACATACTCCATCACCAGATAATGGCGTCCCTCGTCCACGCCCGCGTCGTAGGCCGCGACGATGTTCGGATGGGTCAGCCGGGCCGCCGCCTCCACCTCCAGATGGAACCGTTTGATCGTCTCGGCCGACCGCATCTTTCCGGCCGGCAGGGTCTTGATGGCCACCAGGCGTTTCATCCGCCGATGCTGGGCCTTGAAAACCACGCCCATCCCGCCTTCGCCCAATTTGTCAAGGACCACGTACTCGCCGAAGGCCAGCCCCTTGATCTTCCCCTGATAGACGGCTGACGCCTGGTACTTGGTCAGCTTTTGGGCTCGGATCAGCTCGCGGGCCAGCGTCTCACCATCCTCAGCTTGGCCCGCGCCGAGGCATACGCGGAAGGCGGCGATCTCCGGCTCCGACAAGAGGCCGCTGCGCGTGAGATTTTCGACAAACTGCTCGACTGACAACGGCATGCTGCAACCACACGACGGCCGAGGATTGGATCCAGCCTCGTCATTGTAACACGCCGGTCGAGGGAGCACCAACCCCCAGGCTACCCAGCGAAGAGCTCGGCGACCGCGATGGTGAACCCTGGAACGATGTCATCGCCGCTGAGTTGCTCGGTGGCACGCAAGACGACGATGTTGCTGCGGCTGCGGTAAACCGTGACCGTATGAAGTTCCGGATCGACGACCCAGACGGTACGGCAACCGGCGTCGAGCCAGTCCTGGATCTTGGCTGCCACTTGGCTGGCCCGATCGTTGGGCGAGATGACTTCCACGGCCAGATCGGGCGGGCCCTGGAAGAAGCCGCTGACTCGCGTCGCAGGAATCCGGGCGGATGCGATGAAGGCGACGTCGGGAGCACGGACCGTATCGGGGTTCTGTCGGATCTGAAATCCCGTATCCCCCCCGTGGACTTCTCCCAATCCGTGTTGCTCGACGTGGATCCCCAGACGCAAGAAGATACGACTGGCGATCCTCCCATGGTCGTAACCGGCTGGGGTCATCATCTGCAACTCCCCGCGCACTAGCTCCCAGGGACCCTCGCTGTGGGCTTGCAGCAGTCTCTCGGCGGTCGTGATGGATTCGATCGTAGTCATAGCTTACCGTCAATCGTACGTCGCCCCCCAATCGCGGTCAACGCCCCCCGCTCCTCGCCCTACGCCCCACGTTCTTTGCCCTTGAGCAACTCTTCGAACTGCGTCTCGGTGAGCACCGGAACGCCCAGTTCCTGGGCCTTGGCCAGCTTGCTGCCGGCGCTCTCGCCGGCCACAAGATAGTCGGTCTTCTTGGAAACGCTTGAGGCTGCGTGGCCGCCGTGCTGGGCGATCAGGTCTTGGATCTCGTCGCGGGTGTATTTGGACAGAGTGCCGGTGACGACAAGCGTCTTGCCTTCCAACGTGCGCGCAGCCCGGACAGCGCGCCGGCCAGACTCCATCTTCACGCCAACGCTGGCCAGATCCTTGATCGTCTTCTGGCCGTAGTCACTGTGGAGGAATTCATAGATGCTTTTGGCGATGATCGGGCCGATCTCGTTCACTTCGCTTAGCTCCGCCTCGCTGGCGGCGGCCAGGGCGTCCATCGACGGGAAGGCCTCGGCCAGCACGGTGGCCACCCGGGCACCGACGTGACGGATCGACAAGGCATTGAGCAGCCGAGCCAGGCCACGGTCCTTACTCGCCTCGACCCCGGCCACCAGATTCTCCGACGACTTCCGGCCCATGCGTTCGAGATTGGTCAACTGGTCGACCGTCAAGCGGTACAGGTCGCCGTGGCTCCGCACGAGTCCCGTGTCGACGAGTTGATCGACCAGCTTGTCGCCGAGCCCTTCGATGTCCATCGCGTTGCGGCTGGCGAAGTAACGGATCCGCTCCTTGAGCTGGGCCGGACACTCGGGATTGGGGCAGCGGATGTAGACGCCCCCTTCGTCCTTGACCACCTTCGTGCCGCACACCGGGCACTTCTTGGGGAAGTGGAACTCGGTCAGCTCGCCCTGGCGCAGGTGTTTTTCCACGCGGACCACGTGCGGGATGATCTTGCCGGCCTTTTCCACGACGACCACATCGCCCACGCGCACGTCCTTGCGCTGAATCTCGTCGGCATTGTGAAGGCTGACGCGGCTGACCACAGTGCCGGCGATCGGGACCGGCTCCAGGTCGGCGACCGGAGTGATCGTGCCCGTCTTGCCCACCTGGACGCGGATGTCGTTGACCTTGGTCGTCCCCTCGTACTTTTCGAACTTGTAGGCGATCACCCAGCGGGGACTCTTCGACGTGGCCCCGAGCCGCGCACGCTGCTCAAAGCTGTTGACCTTCAGCACCAGGCCGTCGATCTCGAAGTCCAATTCATAGAGGCGCCCGATCAGCTCCTCGCAGTACTCGACCGCCTTGTCGAACGACGGGAACGATTTCACCTCGGGCGTGATCGGAATCCCGAGGCTGGCCATTTCTTCGAGGAACTGCATGTGGCTCTTGGCCGTCAACCCCTCGACGCTGCCCACCGAGTGGCAGAAGAACCGCAGGTGACGCTGCGACGCAATCCGCGGGTCCAACAGTCGGATCGTGCCGGCGGTCACGTTCCGCGTATTGGCGAACGTCGGCAAGCCCTTGGCCTTCTGTTCCTCGTTGAGCAGCACGAGGTCCGAGTTCTTCATGTAGACCTCGCCGCGGACCTCCAGCAGGGGCGGGACGTCTTTGCCGGCCAAACGCAGCGGGACACTGGCGATCGTGCGGATGTTGTGGGTCACGTCGTCGCCCACGCGGCCGTTGCCCCGCGTCACCCCGCGGACCAGCAGTCCATTCTCGTAGATTAGCGTCACGGCCACGCCGTCGATCTTCAGCTCCACGACCCACTCGATCGCTTCGCCGGGGAGGAGCTTAGCCGTGCGTTCGCCGAACTTCTTGAGGTCTTCGACGCTGTAGGTGTTCTCGATCGACAGCATCGGCACGCGATGCTCGACCTGCTCCAGTCCTTCGACCGGCTCCTCGCCGACGCGCTGTGTGGGGCTGTCGGGCGTGATCAGCTCGGGATGCTTCGCCTCCAGCTCTTTGAGCCGGTTGACGAGACGGTCGTAGTCCAGGTCGCTGATCTCGGAGACAGCCTCGACGAAGTACTTGTGGTTATGGTAGCGGATCTGCTCCCGAAGCTTGGCAATCTCTTGGGCGACGTTGGCTGGCATGGCAATTCGTGGGGAAAGTGCAATTGGCAATTAGCAGTCAGCAGCAGCTTTCAGCCATCAGCACTCAGCAATTCGATGTCCAACAGTGGCAGTCGTTTTGCGTGTCGGCCGCGAGCAATCGCGAACGCACGCCATGCGTCATCCGACGGCTAATCGCTGACCGCTAACCTCTTCACTGACACGCGCACGCGACCGTGCAACTGCCACCCAGGCCGCGCAGCGGATGGGGAATTAGACACAGGAACTTCAACGGACCGGAGCCTGTGTTGCGGAACTGGTGGAGCTGTTGCGGCGGCACATAAATCACCGATCCGGCACCGATCGGGGATTCCCCGTTGCCGTCGGATGCCATGCCCGTCCCTTCGAGGACGAAGACTTCGTGTTCGTAGGCGTGCGTATGCTTCGGCGTGAACCCGCCCGGGGCAACCTCGAACTGTCGCATGGTGAAGCTCGGCGCGCCGTCGGCCTCGCCAATCAAGCAGCGAATGCCGCATCCCTGCGAGCCTTCCATCTGGACTGGGGCCTGCGCAACCTGTTCGTAGTGAACGACTTTCATCGGGGACTCCCTCATCGAGAAAACGCCGGACGAGCCCGGCCGCTAAGTACTCTAAATATTATACAAGATCATCTTTTCGGGCCGATACGAGCCACTCTATCGGAAGGGATTACACCAGTCAATAGTGCCAGTCGCGGAGGAGAGAACCGAAGAAGGGGGAACCACGAAAAACACAAAAGACACGAAAAAGAAAAGAGGAGAGTTGAGAGAGGAGAGCGGCGGAGAACCATGCAGGGGACGCAGTGGCTCACGTCGCGGCCAACTGGCGGACGAAGGCGACGAATTGCTCGCCGCGTCGGCGGAAGTTCTGAAACTGGTCGTGGCTGGAACAGGCCGGGGAGAGGAGGATCGCGTCGCCCGGCTGGGACTGACGCCAACACCAAGCAAGAGCCTCGGCCAGGGTCTCGGCGGCCAGGCAGGGAAAGCCAGGCCGCTGGCCAACGACTTGCTGATAGAGCGTATCACGGACCTTGCCAAAGAAGGCCGCCCCGGCCGCCTGTTGGGCTATCGCGGAGGTCAGGGGGTGGAAGTCGCTCCCCTTGTCAGCGCCGCCGGCCAGGAGCCAAATCGATCCGGGCACGGATTGGAGGGCGACCAGGGCCGACTCGGGCGTGGTCGCCGACGAGTCGTTGTAGAAGCGTCGTCCCTCGATCACCGCCACCTGCTCCAACCGTTGCGGCAGGGCAGAAAACGACGTCAGCCCCATCTCGACCGCCTTGGGATCGCCGCCGATGGCCAAGGCGGCCGTCGCCGCACAAGCCGCATTGATCCGATTGTGCATGCCCGGGACCGGAAGCGTGGGGATCGTGGCCAACGATACCAGCGGCACCCGAAGGCCTCGAACCAGACGCACCCAGGAGCCGACCTCCGGATCAAACGTGTTCACGACCGCCAAATCATCGGTCTGCTGGTCCACGAGGATCCGTTGCTTGGCGGCCACATAGTGCTCGAAGCTGCCGTGCCAGTCGAGATGGTTGGGGGTGCAGTTGGTGAGGATGGCCACGTGCGGCATCCGGGCATCCGGGCGCATGGCCCACAATTGGAAGCTGCTCAGTTCCAGCACCACCCAGTCGGTCGCCGTCATCTCGGGCAAGCGTTCCAACAAACTGCCGCCCAGATTGCCGCCCAGCCAGGTGCGACGGCCGTCGGCCTGAAGGATCGCGGCGGCCATGGCGGTGGTGGTTGACTTGCCGTTCGAGCCGGTCACGCCGACGATCCGTCCGGGGCAAGCGGTCATGAACAGCTCGATCTCCGTCGAAAGCCGCACCCCTCGATCGACGGCCGCTTGAACGAACCGGTTGCCCGGGCGCACGGCCGGATTGACCACGACCAGTTCGGCCTGGCGGAAATCGTCCTCGCGGTGTCCCCCGAGATGGTATTGGGCGATCGGCACGTCGGTCAGCTGGGCCAGAGCGTCGGCCAGCGTGGTTTCGTTGGCCAGATCGGTGACCGTGACCTGGGCCCCCTGGCGGGCCAGCCAGCGTGCAGCGGCCACCCCGCCCCCAAAGTGGCCCAGTCCCATCACCGTCACTCGGCGCCCAGCAAGATCCATGGCAAAAACATCAGGTGGACAGTCATCAACGGCGAACCCATGCACCGTTTGTTGAGCTTATTGTAATCCGAGCCGTCGAATCGCCGGAGCCCCCGCCACTGGCTTGTCCGGAGCGGGTGTGTTAAGATGAGAGTTTGCGCGAAACGTTCGGGAGATGCTAGAGGGAGTCATGGGTGGTCTCGGGCATATTTCACTGCGGGGGGTGAGGGTTCACAACCTCAAGGGAATCGACCTCGACATCCCGCATCGAAAACTGATCGTCTTGTGCGGGCTCAGCGGCAGCGGCAAAAGCAGCCTGGCCCTCGACACGCTCTATGCCGAAGGGCAACGGCGTTATATCGAGAGCTTCTCGGCCTACACCCGACAGTTTCTCGAACGGCTGGAAAAGCCCGACGCCGAGCGGATCGATGGCCTTCCCCCGGCGATTGCCGTAACCAGTGGCAACGGCGGCCGGTCGAGCCGGTCGACGGTCGGAACGGCGACCGAGACGAGCGACTATCTGCGGCTGTTGTATGCCAAGATCGGCCAGGTCTTCTGCCAGAAATGCGGCCACGAAGTGCGTCGCGACTCGCCCCAGAGCGCAGCCGAACAGCTCCAGCGTCTGCCGGAAGGCACCCGCTACATGATCGCCTTCCCGCTCACTCTTCCGGAAGGAAACGGTGTGGCCCAGTTGGCCGCCGCGATGGTCGAAGACGGGTTCATCCGCTGGATCCAGGACGGCCGGCTGGTGAACCTGACCGAGTCGGGCACGGTCGCGACGGAATTGTTCAGCCGTGAGTTGTACGTCGTGATCGACCGGCTCGCGGCGGGCGCCATGGCCGACCAGCGGGTCCGCGATTCCCTGGAGACGGCGTTCACCAAGGGCCAGGGGCGCTGTTTTGCCTTCGTGGAGCAGCGGGATGGAGGAAATGGTGGGAGCGAGAGCCGCGTCCCCTCCCCCCAGCCCTCTCACGACGGACGAGGGAGTGAATACACCATCGACGGCCGGCCATGGCGGCGCACGGGGTTCAGCACGCAGCTGGCTTGCGAAGACTGCCAGTTGGAGTATGCGGAACCCGAGCCGCGGTTGTACAGTTTCAACAGTCCACTGGGGGCCTGCCCGGAGTGCGAGGGATTTGGAAACGTCATC
>JBDKTH010000951.1:0-3465 GCA_039680305.1 Thermoguttaceae bacterium
GCGGATGGAAGGGGGCCGAACGGGGACGCAGTTCACGCTGGTCGATCTGTTGTGCCTGTTTGTCGTTCTGGAGATTCCTCTGGCGTGGGTCGGAGCCGCGGCTGCCATGCCCGGCGATCCTAGACCCTGGATCCTTGGGGGATTCCTGGCAGTCTATTTCGGGCTGGTGTGGTGGGCTGGCGTCCGGAGACTGTCACAGGCGGGGATCCGCACCCCTTGGCACCGTGGGGTATTTCTCGTCCTGGTCTTTCCCGGAACAATTCTCGGACTAATCCTAGCGGTCGCGATCGCGGTCGTTGCCGTTGCCCTGCTCTTTCCGCCCTCGTCATCGGGCTGGGCGATGCTCCTCGTCGCCATTGACCTTGGGCTCGGGTTTGGCTTCTACGCGTTCGGCCATTTCACCCGACGGATGGCGGCAGCGGCGGCTGCCGCTCGCACAGGCAGCGAGGACGCCGATCAAGAAGAGTAGTCGACAGGAGGCGTGCCGACTACGATGCGGCAATCGCCACAACGACGGCCGCGATCAACGCAATCGCCGAGGCAGCCACCAGACGCAAGCGCCAGCGATAGCGGCCTTGGGTTGTCAGATCGACCTTCAGATAACCGTAGACAGCGGCGAGCGCAAGCAGCAACAGGGTTCCGAGAACACCAAGGCCCCGGATCCGCTCCTGGACCATCAGCCGACGCCCCTCCTCGCGAATTAGCTCAGCCGCCAAGCGGTCGAACCCCAAGAGCACGTGCAGATTCACCATCGGCCCCACGGACGACTGCCTCTGCTCCACAAAACGGGCCTGGATCAGATGCTCCTTGATGTAGTCCGGCGGCAGTTGGACTCGCTGGCCGGCTTTGACGTCCAGGTGCTTGACGTACTCAGCCACGGCCTTGTGCAGTTCTTCCGGGAGCTTGCTCTCACACTCTTCGAGGGTCAGGTACGGGCCAGCAGAGACGCTCATCTGGTAGACGCCGTCGACCAGACGCGGCTCACGCTCGACCCAATCCGGAGGCGGTGGCGAGGCCGACTCGTCGACGACAGGGTTCACCAGAGGTTTCTCAGCCAGCTTCGGGGGGCGGTCACCGCGTTCCTCTTCTTCGATTGCCTTGAGCACCGCATTGGCCAGAATCCGCAGCACGCTGTTGACCTTCTTCGGGCCTTGCCCCGACTCCGCCGCGGGCGGAAGCTCAACGACCACCCGATCCACGGCCGGCTTGGCTTGAGCGATCCGTTCCACGGAGTGGGCCGCCGGATAGATCCGGACGCCTGGACCGAGTTCCTCATAGGAGACCTGGACTTCCCTCGACGAGGATCTCAGGTAGAACAACCCGCTCCCCAGCAGCACCATCGCGGCGAGGAATGTTGACAGCAGCACCGCGGCCCATCGTGTCTTTGGGTTGATTAGCAGGGCCAGCAGCCCGACGACAGCCCCGCAGGCTACCAGGACGAACAAGGCGACCAGGAACAGACCGGCCCAACTTACGAAATGTATCGGTGCCATAGTGCTGCCTTACCCCTCCCTGATTCGCGCCCGTCGCAGCCGAGGGTGAACCCACGGGCTGGCGAGTTGCACAGCGACCGACATTGCACAGGCGACCATCATCAGCCACGGTTGCGGGAAGAGCCACACGGCCGCGACGATCCACGCCACCAGGGCGCAAAAACCCATCGACCAGAGGCTCATGCGGGTCGAGCGGAGCGGGTCGGCCTGCCGCCACCAGCGGATCACCGCCAAGAGCGTGGCAAAGCAGGCCATGTAGGCCAACATCTGCGGCGAGCCGTCGGCATAGAAGGTCGTGGGAAGCTCGTAGCCATGGCCGCTGACAAACTCTGGATCGGGTGGCAGGCTGAGCTGAAGCACCCACGCCAGCCCTGCGGCCAGCACGCCGAGTCCCAGGCCGACGACCATCAGGATGAACCGCCGCAACATCGGATCACCGCGGGCCCCTTCCCAAAACTTCGACGGGATGAGCACGGCCCACGCCCCGGCAACACTCATGATCGCCAGCCAGGTCGCTTGCTCCGGTCGGGGTAGATGCGAGCGGAAACCGCCGAGCATCACCATCACCAGGCAGACGGTCAACGCCACCAGAGCGCTCGCGAGGAGCGAGCCGACCAGTTCGGTCACCCGTTCCCGCAACGGCTTGACGACCAACGCCTCGACCGGCAACTCCCCAGGCGGTCGGCGAGCCGCCGGGATACGGCCGGGTGTTGGCACGTGCGTGCCGTGGGGCAGCGTCTCGGCGTGAGCGGCGATTGCCGGGCTTGACGGAAGGGGCGGCGGACCAGGCGGACAGTCCACCGCTTCCGGCCTCGGCGGCGCGAACGCCCGCACAACGGAACGGACGCAATAGTACACCCCATAGAACAACAGCGCGATCACCAAGATCGGCAAGACCGTCTGCGCGGTCGCCAGGAATACGAACAGCCCGGCGATCAGCAGGACGATCTTCGTGGGCGTGTTGAGGGTTGATTCGTTCCAGGCGTTGTACATCCTGCGCCCCGTGTCTCGCACCGCCCGGAGGATCGGCTCTTCATCGTTGACCGCCTGGGGCAAGGGTCCCCCGACAGCCGGCCCACCCTCTGAACGCACGCCGCTGGCGATCGTCGGGCAAGGCCCCGCGTACAACTGCGGGTGGGTGGGACGCGGCAGGGCGGCCAGCATCTCCGGGACCGACGAGTACCGCTGGCTCGGATCCTTGGCCAGGGTCCGGGCAACGACAGTGCGATACGGCTCGGCCAGCCGTGACACGTCCGGCGTGGCGGTCAGATGCTTCATCAGCACCTCGCCGACGCTCTCCCCTTCGAACGGCACATGGCCGGTGAGCAACTCGTAGAGGATTATGCCCAGGGCATAAACGTCGATCTCCTTGCCATAGCGCCCGTTGGCCACGTCAGGGGCCATGTACTGGACCGTGCCGACGCGTTCGGTTTGCCCGCTGCGACGGCTGCAGGAGATAAACTTCGACAGGCCGTAGTCGCCCACCTTGACGACGCCTTCTTCGGCAAAGATGTTGCCCGGCTTCAGATCGCGGTGAACGATACCATGATCGTGCAGGTAGGCCACCGCGGCGCCAATGCCGTGAATCCAGGCGAGGGCCTGCTCGGTCGGCAGCCCTTCCGGATGGGCGTCGATCACCGTCTCCATGCACTGGCCGCTGATGTACTCCATCACGACCCATTTGTCGCCTTGGTCGTCCTCACGAATGTCGAAGATCGCCAGAAGGTTGGGGTGCTTGAGATTCAGGCAGTGGCGGATTCCTCGCAACTCGACTTCGAGATTGCGGCGGATCAGTTTCAGGGCGACTTCCTTGCCCGCATCGCTCGTGGCGTAGTAGACCTCGCCAAACCCGCCGTGGCCCAGCCCACGCCGGATCGTATAACCGTCCAGTGGGCGAGCGCCGCTGGCATGCGTGAACCTCGGCCCCGGCGCCCCCTGAGCGCGGGCTGGGCCCGTCGCCGTGGGGCGCGAG
>JBDKTH010000256.1:0-3717 GCA_039680305.1 Thermoguttaceae bacterium
CCCGGGCCTCCTGGGTGTCGGCTCCGGTCAGTTCCAACAGGTCCCAGGCCGAGGAGTCGTCCGCGAGGGCGTCCCCCACGTGAGGTCTGTTGGCGTCCGTCAGCCAGTCGGCCAACGCCCCGGTCACGGCGTCTTCCATGCCCGGTTGGCAGAGCACGCTGAGGTGGTCGGAAGCGATCTCCCCCAGCCCCAGGAACCGCAAGACGCGGCCTTTCGCCGGGGTGTGTTCCCAATACCACGGCGCAATCCCCACCGGGACTCCGGCCGTACTGTAGACCACGAGGACATACAACCGCGTCTTCTGGCGATGGCCCGATGGGGCACCCCCATAGTGACGCCACCAGGCCGACTGCCAAGTCCAACTGCGAAACGGCACTCCGCCGGCCAGCCGATCCCAGTCAGTGGCAAGGGGCGCGAGTTCGGCGAGGTTCGTGAATAGGGCGACGTGCATGGTGCGTGGCTGTGAGTGGTCGGCGGTAGGCGGTAGGCAATACACAATAGGTCGTGGATGACTTGCAGGACGCAGTATGCAGCGGGCAGGACGCAGTAACCAGACGACGGATCGGTCTGCGTACTACGTACGGCATACTGCCCACTCTGCTCAACTCTTTGTCATGCTGCCGGATATGCAACTCGTTTTTCCTGCGAGATTGGGGAACTGCCGGCGACTGGTGCGGATTGAATGTGGTGGGAGGGCAACAGGCGTGGCGTTCGGGCAACATCCCGGCTCGGGGGGGCGGCAGGACGAACAAGGACGGAGGAGGCGACGATCGCCCGAACTTCTTGGTAGCGGCGAAGTTCCGTTGACAGGGGGGAGAAGACGCCAGGCCTGCGGCCGGTTGGCACTGGGTTTGCGAATCCTCGATTTCCACGCAAGCCATCCGACACCTTCTGAGGATCGAGTCGCATGAATCCCGTCCACTCGTCAATTCCCAGCCCGAGCCAAGTCTTCTCGCTCCTTCGCGAGTGCCCCAAGCGTTGGCTGGTGCCGGCGTTGGCCGTGGCTGCGTTGGCCGGGCTGTATGCGATGGTGCGGTCGAACACCTGGGAAGCGTCGCAGGCGTTGATTCTTCGCAACGAGGCGGCCAACAGCCCTGACGTCCCCGGCCGCTTTGCCCAACCCGACGAGATGAAGACGATCCAGGAAACGATCCTCGAACTGGTCAAGGGTCGCGGAGTGCTGACGGCGGCGTTGAAGCAGGTCGGCCCGCCGGCTGATTACCGGGGAGCCGTTGAGGCTTGGCCGAGTGTGCAAGACGTTGCCTCGCTGCGAGATACGCTGAAAGTCACGTCGCCGAAGGGGACCGAGTTCGGCAAGACGGAGATCTTCTATCTCCAGGTCCGCGACAAAGACCGCCAACGGGCGATCGACCTGGCGGCTGCCATCAGCAGCGAGTTGGAAACCAGCTATCAGGCACTGCGCAACGCCAAGGCTCAAAGCATGGTTAACGAGTTGGGCAAGGCCGTCAAGCTGGCCAAGGACGATCTGGCGGGGTCGACCACGCAGTTGAACCAACTGGAAACCAAGGTGGGGGCCGACCTGGCCGAGTTGCGGATGCTCCACGAGTCGAGCAGCGGTGAAAGCGCCCTGCGACGGACGATAACCGAGATTCGCAGCGAATTGCGGCAAGTGGAGACGTCGCGGAATCAGACCGAGGAGTTGCGGACCCTGTTGACGCAGGCCCAGAACGACCCGAGCCGACTGGTGGCGACGCCGAAGTCGCTGCTCGAGGCCCAGCCAGCCTTGCGGCGGCTGAAGGAAGGCCTGATCGAAGCCAAGCTGCGCAGCGCGGAGCTGCAAGACCGGCGTTCGTCGCAGCACCCCCTGGTCGAGGCTGCCAAGGAGGCTGAGAAAGAGATCGGCACGCGTCTGCACGGCGAACTGGCCACCGCCCTCCGGGCGATCGACGTCGACCGGCGTCTGGCGGACGGCCGCAAGGCCGTGCTCCAGGAGCAGCTTGCGGTTGCCACGCGGAAGCTCGACCTGCTGGCCTCGTTGCGGGCCGAGTATGCCAACCTCGTGTCGGAAACGCGTCAGCGCACGGAACTGGTGGCCAAGGCGGAACAGCGGCTCACCGAAGCCCGGATCAGCCAAGCCACGGCCGAAGCCGTCAGTCTAATCGGAAGAATCGACACGCCCGATACGGGCGCCAATCCGATCGGCCCCGGCCGGATGGTGATTGTGTTGGCCGGACTGGCCGGCGGGCTGGTGACGGGCGTGGGCGTCGTGTTTCTCACGGTCCCGCCGACGGCCCCGGTTCTCCCAACGTCGACGAATCCCGGCGTCTCGATCCATGGGACGTATGCCAATGGCCACGCCAACGGGAAGACCGGCTCCTTGACGCTGGCTCTGGAAAAGATCGCCGAGCGTCGCTGGCAGATGTAGTCCGCCGCGACGGGGGACGCGAGCCCGGCGTGTTGTTGAGTCTCGGCAACGGTCCGTTGCCCGCACGCATCACGGCCAACGGGCCGTGGCGATTGCCGGAATCGCGCAACTGCCGGCCGGGATGCTGTTTAGGACGCGACAGGCGACGCGGCTGAGGAAAGATCACTGCCGGCGCAAGGTTTGCGTTTTCCCAAGATGTGTCGTGCGGGCGATATCTGGCACCCGAGAGATGAGACCTACGATGATTGCTGCTTGGGGAAACGGGTTTTCAGCGAAGCAAGAACGCACCGCGGTCAATCCTCCGGTTAGCCACACCAGCGGTTCGCCTCAAGCGGCGTCAGGCGTGGCGGCCCTCGAGATTGCCGCGCAGGTCGTCGTCGAGGAGCTTGAGAAGGCAACGCTGCCGCTTCCACCGCTGTTCGATCGTGATGCCCGGCGGACTCCTAAAGCCTCGCAGCCGCTCGTTTCGCTGACCGACCTTCGCCTGGCGATCGGGCTGCCGATCGTTCCGGCCGAAGGGAATCGTTCGCGAGTGTACCGGACGGCGAAACGGGCGTTCGACATTCTCGGGGCCCTCGTGTTGCTGGGCCTCTTTGCGCCGATCATGGCGACCGCCTGGCTGGTGCTGATGTTGACCGGCGGCAAGCCGCTTTTCCGGCAGGTGCGCTTGGGCTATCGAGGCCTTCCGTTCGTGATGTACAAGTTCCGCAGCATGCTGCCCGACGCCGATCGGCGGCTGCGTGAAGTGCAGAACGAAAAGGACGGCCCGATCTTCAAGAATCGCCGCGATCCCCGCATCACCCGGGTCGGGCGTTTCCTGCGTGCCACGAGCATCGACGAGTTGCCGCAGTTGTTCAACGTGCTGTTGGGCCACATGTCGCTGGTCGGGCCCCGGCCGCCGTTGGCTCGGGAGGTCGCCAAGTACGAGCCGTGGCAGCGGCGTCGGCTGGCGGTCAAGCCCGGCTTGACCTGCCTGTGGCAAGTCAGCGGCCGCTCGGAGATCGGGTTTGAAGACTGGGTCCAGATGGATCTCTGGTACATCCAGCATCAGAACTTTCTCGTGGATTTCATGCTCTTGGTGAAGACGCCTTGGAGCGTGTTGACCAGACGCGGAGCGTATTGAGGGGAGGGATTGAAAATTGAAAAATGCAAATTGAAAAATGCAAATTGGGAATTGCGGAAGGTCGATGGATCTCCATAATCCCTTCCCTGAACCCTGAACCCTGAACCCTGAACCCTGAACCCTGAACCCTGAACCCTGAACCCTGAACCCTGAACCCTGAACCCTGAACCCTGAACCCTGAACCCTGAACCCTGAACCCTGAACCCTG
>JBDKTH010000636.1:0-2466 GCA_039680305.1 Thermoguttaceae bacterium
AACATCTGGAACTTGCGTCCGGAAATCCTCGTGCTGCTCTCATTCGACACGCCCGACTGGTACCGCACCCACGTGCTCGGCGATCCGCCGGCTCGCTGGCAAGGGCAAGGCTACGAGGGTTACCAGCTTCGCTTCAACGACGAGTTCCTGGCCGGCGACTATCCCCGGTTCATCCCCCTCTTCGACCAGGACGGCCGTCCCGTGCCGGTCGACGCGATCGCCGAAACGTTTGGCCAGGGGCTGCGTGCAGCCGGGATCGCCCCGGTCCACGGCGATCCCTTCCATCCGGCCCATTGGGTCCCCTCCGGCGCAGCCGCCTTCTGGCTCGGGCTGCGGGCGTTGACGAAGTCTCCGTGACTGGATTGCGAGTAGAGCACGCCTCGCCTCGTTTATTGATCCTCAGATTGACAGTATTCTGTGACTGAACATTGGGTGGCATGCCGTCACACGGCGCAGCCGTGGGTCGGCATGTTTCCCCCAAGAAAAGCATGCCGACCCGTCGCTGCGCTCCGTGACGGCATGCCACCCACCGCACTCGTGGACTTCGATCCCGTCGGGCAGTATGCTGAGAACATGGCCCCAGCCGGCTTGACGCTGCCAAAGCCCGCCGATCCGGCCAAACGCTGAGCTTTGACGACAAGAGGGCAGATCCGCATGACCGAGCCACAGCCCCCGAACGCTTCGCCCCAGCCCCGCCCCTGGCGTTGGCTGCACCGGTCGACGTACGTCGTGCTCGCGGTGCTCTTGGCGGTACTGTTGCTGGCCAATGTGCCGGGACAGATCGTGGTCGCGCCACGGATCCTTGACGACTGGCAGTATGGGCTCGACTTTAGCGTGGGGGATGAACTGCAGCACGGCTGGCCGGTGGCCTATTTGTGGCGACGGCCGAACATTGCCCTGAACCCTGCAGACGACATTGCGATTGCCTGGCGATCGTTGTGGACGCTGACCAACGATGTGAACCGGTGGAGTTGGGCCGGACTGACCATTGATCTGCTGGTGATGCTCGTCCTGCTCGCGCTCGGCGGCGTGGGCTACGAGGCTTGGCGACGCCGAAGGGCCAAGCTCTGGCAGTTCCACCTCAGCGATCTCTTGGTATCGATCGCCATTGCGAGCGTCGCGCTCGGCTACTGGAAGCTACACGCCGACGATTACCGCAGCCAGCAAGAAGCCCTTGCCGCGCTCAACGTCGCTACCGACAACAGCGATTGGCAGCCGGGCGGCCCCTCCTGGCTACGCATCCTGCTGAACCATCGTCGGTTCCAAATCCTCGACCGGGTCGTCGGTATCACGCTTGACACGGACGCCCCAGAAGAGTTTCAGCACCTCGCTCGCCTCCGTCATCTCAAGCGGATCGTTTGGCGTTCGGAAAGAAACCTCCAGCACCTCGTCCAAGTGCCGGGCCTCCAAAGGCTGCGAACCCTCGACCTGCAATCCTATGCGATCACCGACGACGCGCTCGTTCATCTGGCCGGGCTGAACGGCCTGGAGACCCTTTTGCTGGACGAGACTCAAGTCACCGACGCCGGGCTGGTCCATCTCCAAGGCTTGACGCACCTGCGCAATCTACGGCTGCCCGATGGGATTACCGCCGCCGGAATCTCGCATCTGGCCCGGCTGACGAACCTCGAACGGCTCGATTTTGCACTGGGCGGGGCGAAGTTTGATGGAGCCATGCTCAAGCAGTGCCGCCGCTTCACCAAGCTGCGACAATTGCGTCTTGGCGGCTACGACCTCACGGATGAGCAGTTGACCGTCCTGGCCGGGATGACTCAGTTGGAGACGCTGGAGATCGACGCCGAACGCATTACCGAGCGTGGCCTGGCAGCGCTTCGTCCGCTGGTCAACCTTCGGGAGCTTAAGCTTGCCGGGCCCAACATCTCCGACGCCGAGTTGCGACGGCTGACGGTGTTGCCCCGTCTTGAGACGCTCGAACTCGTGAACACGAGCGTCACCGATAGGGGCCTTAACGCACTTCGCCAACTGGCGAACCTGGAGGTTTTCTACGTGGAGAACGCCCCCCTCACCGATGCAAGCCTCTCGGTGCTTGCCCGGCTGCCGCAGCTGACCACGCTCATCCTGGTCGACACCGAGGTCACCGATGCCGGGCTCCTTCGTCTCGCGAAATGCAAACAACTCCAGTTTCTCGACGCGCGGGGGCCGCACATCACCAGGGAAGGCCGGCAGAAGCTCCTAGAGCGGCTGCCGAACTGCAACCAACAAGGG
The DNA here is from genome assembly GCA_039680305.1 of Thermoguttaceae bacterium. Classification (GTDB taxonomy): domain Bacteria; phylum Planctomycetota; class Planctomycetia; order Pirellulales; family Thermoguttaceae; genus JBDKTH01. Next base: position 2,227 of record JBDKTH010000636.1, read on the forward strand.
GGCGGGTTCTTCTGACGAAGCGTCACCGCATTTTGTTTGACAGAGCCACCCGAAACAACTATAACAGCGATGTCCGATCGTCAGGAGGCTCATCACGGTGGCGAGGACGACTGCGTCGTTTTGTCGGGCCAAGGTTGAGCCCCAGGGGCGCAGGCCGACGCATGGCGAGTTGTCGCGGGATGAACGACGCCGGACGTGGCGTTTCGAGGGGTCTCGATCTGTTTTATCCGCATCCTCCAC
>JBDKTH010001321.1:0-1799 GCA_039680305.1 Thermoguttaceae bacterium
ATCTTTGGCAATTGACGCTTTCGAGAAATTACCCTCGCGCTCGGGGTACGGCCGTCAGGCTCGACCCAAGCGCCGCTTGGCGGCTGCGCGCATGGCTCGTGCTCTGCAAGGAGCACGGGCCAGCGACCTCCGGATCACGGAAACCATGCGGGGGGCGGTAAGTATAGGTGGTACAGTCCTTGCCGAAATAAGTAGACACCCATGAATTATGCAACACACCCCCACTTTTTGGTTAGTTCACTTACGTCTTTTCGTCTAAATGCAACGCTAGGAATAACTGGCACTTACAAATGTGCGCCGCGTCGCAAAATGTGCATCAAAACACGTGAGGCTTTCCACAATTCTCTCCCTTAACCTGGGGTCCAACCCCGGAGTTCCGGCCGGCTGCGGAGGCGGTTTGCAGGATCATCCCCCCAACTAGAGGAGACGGGCCCACGCGATCCTCCCGGCCCCCTCTTTCCAAGACCCATCCAAAGTGCAACGATAGGATAGCCGCCGCCCTTCGTGGCTCATGAGGTAGTCAACGTTGCGATCAACCGACGAGCGTTTGATCCGCGGCCTGCGTGCCATTTTGCGGGAGTAAACTGCCAATGCGTCTGGCCTGCTGCCAACTCGATATCGCCCGGGAAGACAAATCGGCCAACTGCCGGCGCGTGGAAGCCCTCGTGGCCGACGCCGGCCTTGCCCCGGGCACGCTGCTCCTGTTGCCCGAAATGTTCGCCACCGGCTTCACCATGCATGCCGACACGGTGGCCGAGCCGCTCGACGGCCCCACGACAGAGTTCCTGGCCGATCTGGCTCAGCAACATGCGATCTTCGTTCAAGCCGGCGTTGTGATCCGCCACGAATCGTGCCAGCGGCCGCGCAACGAATCGCTCGTCTTCTCGCCCGACGGCCAACTCCTGACGCACTACGCGAAGATGCACCTTTTCTCCTTTGCCGGCGAGCCGAAACACTATGCGTCGGGCCAGTCGCCGGTCCAGTTTTCCTGGCAGAACGCCACCGTCGCACCGGCAATCTGCTACGACCTGCGTTTCCCCGAGTTGTTGCGCGAAGCCGCCATCCGTGGCATGGAAATCGCCACGATCATCGCCTGTTGGCCGGCTCTCCGCGAAGAGCACTGGCTGACACTCCTCCGCGCTCGGGCCATCGAGAACCAGTGCTACGTGGCGGCCGCCAACCGCTGTGGCCGTGATCCTTCGGGGCTGGCCTACTCCGGACGCAGCCAAATTATCGACCCGCGGGGCGCAATCCTCGCCGATGCGGGCGATCACGAAGCTGTGATCCAGGCCCATGTCGACCTGGACGACCTGCGACGCTACCGCACCGAGTTTCCCGCACTGCGCGATATACGCATTCCTCCGGAGCGAAGATCCTCGCCATCTTGAATGTTGACCTTCGCTTCCGGTCTGCTATCCTGGTGGGGGGCAAGTCACGCTGGGAGGTGCTGCTATGTTCTTTCGCATCGGTTGTCTCGTCCTCGCGTTGCTCACGGTGTCGCTGGCCGGCGTCGGGCAAACGGCGGAAACGCCTCGCAAACGGCCGAACATTCTTTTCCTCATGGCCGACCAACTCCGCGGCGACTGCCTGGGCGCGGACGGGAATCGGGCGATTCATACGCCCCACCTCGATCGTCTGGCCGCCGAGGGGGCTCGCTTCCGCTGTGCCTACTCGTCAGTCCCGTCCTGCACTCCCGCCCGGGCTGAGCTTCTCACGGGCCTGTCGCCCTGGCACCATGGGATGCTCGGCTATGGGCGAGTCGCCCTGGAGTATCCCCGGGAAATGCCGAAGATGCTCCG
>JBDKTH010001070.1:0-4398 GCA_039680305.1 Thermoguttaceae bacterium
CAACGCCGTTTTCATGGTATCCGGAAAGCGCGGTGGCAACAAGATCGACCTGGGAAGCTTGGAGGGGATAGAGAGTCCAAGACAGGGGGATTCGGGCGGACAGTCCATTTTGTACAGTTTTCCCACAACAGCAATCACCCCCGACTATCCTGGTCTACGCCGTTGGGCATTTGTCGGTTCAACCGCCTCCGCGGCAATCTCCACCACGACCTCGGCCAGAAGCCGATCTGCGCCCAGGGGTTCGGTCACCAACCAGTCGATCGCTGGCCGCTGGGCCTGCTGGTGCTCGGCAGCTGCCCGGATCTTGGTGGCCAAATGGCCGGGAAAAAGCAGATGGGGTTGCACGACAATCCGTCGGAGCGGCCACTCGGCGACCCGGGGGAGCATCTCGGCCAATGAAGGGCGTTCCATCGCGGCAAAACAGGTCTCAATGTGCCCCACGCTGGTGGTCTCGCGCCGCAAACTGGCAAACTGGAGCATCTCCTCGGTCGCACGACGATCACGGCTGCCCCGTCCGACCAACAGCAACAGGGTTTGTTCGGGGGAAACCGGCGGCCGACCAGCCAGAATCTCGTCGTAACGCCGCTGGGAAAGCTCCACGATCCGTGGGTTGCAGCCAAGGTGGCTCACCTGCTGAACCCGCAGTCCCGGATAGGGTTTGGTCGCCTGGGCCACGGCCATGGGGATATCTTTTCGCACGTGCCCGGCGGCAAACAGCAACAGCGGCAGCACCACCGCTTCGCCCACCCCCTGCCCTACCAACCGCTGGAGCCCTTCGGCAATGCTCGGCTGAGCCAATTCAAGGAACGAGGGCTCGACCAGAGTGTCACCCATCAGGGGGCGAATCTGGTTAACAAGACCCAAGAACTCCGCCACGCCCCGCTCATCCCGCGTCCCATGCCCAACAATTAGCAGTCCCGACGGACACATCCTGGCATCTTTCTCGGACTAAACAAGTTTCTCAGGCAACACAGGGCGAGGGAATCGCATCCACCCCACAAGGATTACCATTTCGCCGACGCGGTGAACGGTCCCTAGTAATATAGGAGAGAAAATCCTCCATGGCTTCCGGAGCAGACACCTTTGGGCCCGCGCAGAAATAAGTTGGGCCCTTTGGGACCTCGACAACCAAGCCCATCCCTTGCCTGCCAAGTCCGCCGCAGTGTCGGGAATTCTACAAGCCCCCATTTGCTCGACAACCGCCCCTTGTCCCAGGTAGAATCCCAGGAGCTTCAAAGAACCCCCCGGTTCTCCATCTGCCTTCGCCATTTTCCATTAGCGTTTTCAAATTCCCAATTTGTCATTCTCCCTCACTCCTATGTCTCGCCCCATCGTTTCCCTCCTCCTCGTCTTGGTCTTCGCCCTCCCCGCCGCGGCTCAGCCATGGCCCCGCTTCCGTGGCCCGAAGGGCGAAGGCATCAGCACAGCGACCACGATTCCCGTGACGTGGACCGACAAGGACTACCTGTGGAAGGTTAAAACGCCAGGCATCGCCCAGTCATCGCCGGTGGTTTGGGGCGAGCGGTTGTTTGTCACCGCCACGCTTGAAGAAGACGGCACTCAAATCCTCCGTTGTCTGAAGACGTCGGATGGCTCCCTGAATTGGGAGCGCCGCTTCGCCTCGTCCACGCATGCACAGCACAAGTACAACTGCTACGCCTCGTCGACGCCCGCGCTCGACGCCAAGCGGGTCTATCTGGCCTGGGCCACGCCCAAGGATTTCATTGTGGTGGCTGTCGACCAGGAACGTGGCAAGGAGGTGTGGCGGCGAGATCTCGGGCCGTTCCCTGCTGAGCATGGTTTCGGCGCGTCGCCGATCGTGTTCGAGGATCGCGTCGTGATGATGAACGATCAGGACGGCGAGTCCAGCGTCGTGGCGTTGGACTGCGCCACCGGCAAGACGCTCTGGACCGTTCCGCGGCGTACGGAAAAGACCGGCTATTCGACCCCCTACCTCTATGAGCCTGAAGGCGGTCCGCCCCAGTTGATCCTCAGCAGTTGGGCCCACGGCCTGACCGGTCTCGATCCGCAAACCGGCAAGACGGTCTGGGAGTTGGGCGTGTTCAAACACCGCGCGGTTGGCTCGCCAATCGTGGCCTCCGGACTGGTCGTGGCCAGTGCGGGGACCGGTGGCACCGGAAAACGGCTGGTCGCCGTTCGGCCGGGCAACGCCGATAAGGGCGTCGAGGCCAAGGTGGTCTACGAAGTCACCGGCTCGCTCCCCTATGTGCCCACGTCGGTCACCTTCGGCGACCTCCTATTCCTCTGGTACGATCGGGGCGTGGTCAGTTGCCTGGACGGCCCGACCGGCAAGATCCACTGGCGCGAGCGGATCGGCGGCGACTACTTCAGTTCCCCGATCCGCGTGTCCGATCGCCTTTACAACATCACTCGCGACGGCAAGGTGGTCGTCCTGGCGGCCTCCAAGGAGTTCAAACGCCTCGGCGAGATCGACCTGGGCGAGCCCACCAAGAGCACCCCTGCCGTGGCCGACGGCGTGATGTACTTGCGTACGCTCTCGCAAGTGATGGCGGTCGGCAAGAAAAATGCAGAAGTCAGAATGCAGAATGCAGAATGAAAAGGGCGGGACCTCTGTACCGAATCCTTGTTCTGCATTCTGCATTCATCATTCTGCATTTCTCCCTATGTGGCACTTCTGGATCGACGTTGGCGGGACCTTCACCGACTGCATCGCCCAGAGTCCCGATGGTCGGCTGCTCCGGCACAAGCTGCTCAGTTCCGGGGTGACGAAAGGCGTAGTCGGCGCCGGGTCGGACGAGTTGCGGATCGTCGATCCGGCTCGGCGGGATGATCCGGAACAGTTCTGGACCGGGTACCGGCTGCGGCTGCTGGATGCGCAGGGGCGAATTGTCCGCGAAACCGCCGTGGTCGGGTTTGAGCGGGCCACAGGAACATTGCTCCTGGAAACGGCCTGCCAACGGGAGCCGCCCTCTTCGGCTGCGGCTCCCGTGGTCGGCCAGCCCTACGAGCTTTTCTCGGACGAAGAAGCCCCAATCATTGGGATCCGCTACCTGCTCGGCCTTGCACGCAACGTCCCCATCCCGCCGGTGGTCGTGCGACTTGGAACGACGCGGGGCACCAACGCGCTGATCACCCGGCGAGGTGCACGCACGGCCTTCGTCACCACCCAGGGCTTTGGCGACATCCTGCGGATCGGCTACCAGAACCGGCCCAAGCTGTTTGAGCTCAACATCCACACGCCCGAGCCGCTGTTTGCCGCCAGCGCCCAGTTGCGTGAACGGGTCACCTCCACCGGACAAGTGCTGACCGCCCCCGATCCCGAGGAGGTCCGTCGCGTGTTGCAGCGGCTCAAGACCGAGGGCGTCGAGTCGCTGGCCATCTGCTTCCTGCATGCTTACGTCCATCCCGAGCATGAGTTGCTCGTCGAACGGATCGCCCGGGAAGTGGGCTTCGACGAAATCAGCGTCTCCAGCCGTGTGGCCCCGCTCATCAAGATCGTCGCACGCGGCGAGACCACGGTGCTGGATGCCTATTTGAATCCGGTTCTTCGCGCTTACGTCCAGCGTCTGCGGACCTCGCTCGGTGGGGGAGGACTGCAGATCCTCACGTCGGCCGGAGGACTCGTCGAGGCCGAACGCTTTGTGGGCAAGGACAGCATCCTCTCCGGGCCGGCGGGCGGCGTGGTCGGCTTCTCGCACGTTGCCCGGGCGGCCGGCTTCCAGCAGGCGATCGGCTTCGACATGGGCGGAACGAGCACCGATGTCTCGCGTTATGACGGCCGCTACGAGTTGGAATACGAGACGGAAAAGGCGGGCGTGCGCGTCGTGGCGCCGATGATGGCCATCGAGACGGTGGCGGCCGGCGGCGGCTCGGCCTGCCGGTTCGACGGCGTCAAGCTGGTCGTGGGTCCCGACAGCGCCGGGGCCGACCCTGGCCCGGCTTGCTACGGCCGGGGCGGTCCGCTGGCGGTCACCGATCTGAACGTCTATCAGGGCAGAATCCTCGCCGAACGTTTCCCCTTCCCGCTCGATCGGACGGCTGTCGAGTCGCGACTCACCGCGTTGGCCGAGGAGATCGTTCGAGCCACCGGACGTCGCTACGAGTTGCACGAACTGGCCGACGGGCTTTTGCGCGTGGCCAACGCCACCATGGTCAAGGCGATCCGCTCGATCTCCGTGGCCAAGGGGGCCGATCCACGACACTACCTTCTCGTGGCCTTTGGCGGGGCCGCCGGCCAACATGCCTGCGCAGTTGCCCGCGAATTGGGCATGCGCGAGATCCTCAACCATCCCGACGCGGGCGTGCTCAGCGCCCTGGGGATCGGCATGGCCGACGTCGTACGTCACCAGGCGCAGGGTGTGTATCAACCGTACTCCGACGAAGCGGTTGCCGCCCTCGAACCGGCCTTCCAGCGTA
>JBDKTH010000020.1:0-3874 GCA_039680305.1 Thermoguttaceae bacterium
CCAGCAAGAGGGTCACGGGCAGGGCGACCCGCAGGACTTCCGGCAGCAGGTAGGGGATCAACCGCACGACTTGGGCAGCGGGCAGATTCTGGTTCATCGCCTCCCGCACCACCCCGCCGATGATCAACATCGTCGTCAGGGCGATCAGCGAGAAGACAAAGACCTTGGTCACCTGGCTCAGGATATGACGGGTAAAGATTCGCATAGACCGGGTAGTCTTGCCATCGCCCGAGAACGGGTCAAGAGCAGTTTGGCGAAGCCCGGGCCCGCGAAGAAATAAGTTGGACAATTTCATGGAAGCAAAGGCGGCTATCAAGCAAAGGTGGGCCCTGACGTTCGCGCTGCAAGGTCGCCTTTGCTTCCATGAGGTGCGCGGCCGGAAACGTCTCACGTTCATATGGGGGTATGAAGAACCAAGGACCGCTACGCGTCCTTGCTTCTTCATATTTGTCCAACTTATTTCTTCGCGGGCCCGGGCGACACGTTGCGCTTTACACCAGGCCGGGAATGTTCCATACTACCGCAATGGTGGCCAGGGGATGAGCGAGGAGGCCCGCTCGAGCGATGACCGCAATGCCAAGGAGCACGGCAGGGATGGCTCAGTTGTCCGTGAACGAAACGACGACCTTTCGTTGGTCGTTTGAGGAAGATGTTGCCAACTACGTCAAGGCCGGAATCCCCGCCATCGGCGTGTGGCGGCAGAAGCTGTCCGACTTCGGTGAGAGCCGAGGAATCGAGCTTCTGGCCGAAAGCGGCCTGAAGGCCTCGCATCTTCTTTGGGCAGGCGGATTTACCGGCAGCGACGGCCGGTCGTTCCGTACCAGTATCGAGGATGCCGTCGAGGCCCTGCGGATCGCCGGCTCGCTGAAGGCTCAAAGCCTCGTGGTCTATAGCGGCGCCCGAGCGGGGCACACCTTTAACCATGCACGGCGTCTGATCAAGGACGCCCTGAAGGAACTTGTCCCCCTGGCCATCGAGCAGGGGGTCTTCCTTGCCATCAAGCCGGTGCATCCCGGCTGCGCCTGCGACTTCACCTTTCTGACATCCGTGGACGATACGCTCGCCCTGCTTGAGGCGATCGGCAGTCCCCAGGTCAAACTGGTCTTCGACACCTACCACTTGGGACACGATCGGAGCGTTCTCACACGAATTCCCCAGATTGTCGAGCAGATCGCCTTAGTCCAATTGGGGGACGCAAAGAAGGTGCCCGCGGGCGAGCAGAACCGCTGTCTATTGGGCCACGGTACGATCCCCCTCAAGGAGATCATCGCGGCTCTGGCTGGCTCTGGATACGATGGCTTCTACGACGTCAAACTGCTCGGCGAAGAGATCGAGACGCTCGACTACTGGCACCTGTTGGAGCATGCCAAGCAGGCCTACCAGGAGTTGGTCAATGGCGGGCAATAGCCCCCCATTGGATGCCTCATTCTGAATGTGGGGGCATTAGGCGAGCAGACAGCCGAGGGCAGGCCTTCTACAATACCGGTACCAGCCGTTGTCCACGGCACGCCGTCAGCATGCGCACGCATACGGATCGGCGAGAGAATTTACCCCAATGGCATTCATCTTGCCCGGTTGCCTATGCTCGCGGTCAACTCACGAATCCAGATCCCAACGGAGGAGTTTGAACTCACCTATGCCCGCAGTTCCGGGCCGGGGGGGCAGAACGTCAATAAGGTCAGCAGTAAGGCCGTCTTGCGCTGGCCGGTGCTCACCAGTCCGAGCTTGCCGGACGACGTGCGCCAACGGCTCGTCGCCCGATATCGCCGGCGTATAACTACGTCAGGGGACTTGATTATTACCAGTCAGCGGTTTCGCGATGCAGGACGGAATGCCGACGACTGCCTGGAAAAATTGCGTCAGATCCTCCTGGAGATCTGCCTGCCCCCACCTCGCCGCAGGCCGACCAAGCCGACGCGTGGATCGGTCCAGCGGCGGCTGCAGGCGAAACATCAGCAGTCGCAGAAGAAACGGCACCGTCGAGGTTCTGACGAGGAGTAAGCTAATCCCGGCGTGGGGGGGAGGGCGGGAGTCGTGGCTGTTGGCGGCAGCCCGGGGGTATAATTGATAGTACTCATCCAGATCCTCCATTCTTCGCCCGAACATCACATCCATTCGATCTAGGATCATGGCCAAGTTTCAAGACATCGACTACATCCTTCGCAAATGGCCGTACCAGTCGGGCGTGATCAGCGCACGTCTGCTGCAAGCCAAAGACGGCCGCGAAGTCCTGCAGATGCGAATCGACTTGGGAATCCTTCAAATGGAGAGCACCGGCCGTCCGGATGGCGAGCGACCGGAAGGTGCTACGACCTACCTTGACTATCTGCGGAGGGAGAACCTCCAACAAGAGGGACAGTTGGTGTTGAGCGAGGAGCAGGCGACGGAGATCGATCGGGAGTTTTTTCAGTTCTACCACCGGCGGATCTGTTGGCTGGCCTTGCGGGAATTCCAGCGCGCCGTCAAGGATGCCGATCACAGTCTGGCCCTGATGGATTTTGTCGAGGAGCACTCGCCCAACGAGGAGTGGATGCTATCCCACGAGCAATACCGCCCCTTCGTCCTGTTTCACCGCACGCAGGCGGCCGCTTTGGCCCAACTGGAGAACGGCGGTCCCGAAGGGGCCATCGAAGAGATCAACCTCGGCCTGGAGCAGATCCGCGACGTGTACGAGGAGGTGGACGGCGAGGAGCAGTTTGACGACGACGAAATGGTCCAGCAGCTTCGCGAGCTGCAAGAATGGCTTCGCGAGCATTACGACATCAGCCGCACGCTCTCCGAGCAATTGGCCGACGCCGTCGCCTCCGAACAGTACGAGTTGGCCGCACGACTGCGCGACGAGATCGATCGGCGGCAGACTCGCCACTGAGCCTTCCGGGCGTGCCCCCGTTGTAAATCTGTACACTACTTCTTGTAAATCTGTACACTAGTCGCGACGGGCCTGCGAGAGCTCTTCTTCGTAACCTGGCTTCATTAGCCGGTTTATGATCTTTTCTGTCGTTTCTTCGGGATTCGGCACACTGGCTGCTTTAATCCGTCTCAGACAAAGCGGGTTCACCACACGGCGAAAGGAAGCATGCCATGTTAGTGCTGTCTCGGAAGAAGGAAGAGAAGATTCACATCGGCAACGACATCACGATTACGGTCCTCCGAATCAAGGGCCACTCGGTGCAGATCGGCATCGAAGCGCCTGACGGAGTGACGATCTTCCGCAACGAACTCCTTCCCGCCTCCGAGGAAGCAGGACGCCAAGCTCCACGCCTGTCCGTTCCACCCTTGAAGAGTCCGCATCATGGCGTGGGGCTGGCGTCCTTGCGTGAGAAACTCGCCTCGCTCCGACACGTCGAAGATCCCCTCACGGTCGCGAGGCTGGAATCGGCCTCGTGAGAATCACGGCCGGCCGGGCTGCGGGACGACCAGGCTGACAGGGCGAACGACCGAAGGCTCTTCCCCTGGGACGCCCCGTAGCTCGGCCAGGTGCTCTAGAAGAATCCGCCGCACTTCGAGCACGGCCCACGGGTGCATGTGGACCGTCGTATGATCGGCGGGGACGATCAGTTCGCTTTTCACGTCGTCCATGTGCGCGCTCTCGTAGCTGACGACCCCGTCGGTCCCCGCAGTCAAGGAGCCGAGAAACCCATTCTTCGGCCTCAGGCCGACGATGTTGTGGTACTTTACCCAGGGCGCTTCGTAGCTGGCCAGCATCACGCGGAATACGGGGGACTGGGGCGAGAGCGAGTCGATGCTGTTTTCGATTTTCAACACGGAATCGGGCCGCAACTGGTCCTTGTTGTCGCGGAACAAGGCCTCCTGGCTCTGGACGACCTTGCGGGGCAGGGAAATCAGCCTGGAGGAAAGCCACTGCGTCGCAGAG
>JBDKTH010000561.1:0-3276 GCA_039680305.1 Thermoguttaceae bacterium
AGCAACTACGTAAAGACGTCCTCGGGCTGCCGATCCTTTCGCCCGAGGGGCAGCGGTTGAAGTATGTCTCGCCCTGGCAGTTGGAACGCTCGCGCAAGTTTGGGATGCACCTCATGCAGCTTTCGGAAAAGCAGCGAGAGGCCGAGTCCCGCGGCCAGAAGCCCTCGTTCTCGGCGCTCGACGAGAAGGTCAAGGGCTTGTATGAGGCCTACTCCTTCTACCGCCGGTTGACCTTTGCCCCGGCATCGCCTGGCGTGGCCCGCAACCGCTATGTCGTCTGGGTGGCGGCCTCGCAGGACACCTGGGGCAAGCTGGAAGCGGAGTTGAAACGGTTTGCTGCACCGGAGAATAAGGAAACGGCGATGCTTGTGGCGGACACCGGCAAGTCGCTGGAGAAGCTGATCACGCTGAGCCAAAAGAGCGGCGAGGTGTCGCTCCAGGAGCTTGAGCCACAGGTCGTCGCTGTCCGCGAGACTTCCGTGAGACTGGCCAAAACGTTGGCCGCCGAGAAGGACAAGATCTTCCAGAAGCCCGCAGACGACGGGCCGGCAGCCGAGCGTCAGTCGCAGCGAGCCCTAGCCCACGCGCTCGCCGTCGGAACGGCCGACCTTGCCCGGCAGGTTAACGAGGCGCATCGGGCCTTGTACGACAACGGCCATACACTGCGACTGGTCCCGGCCTTGGATCCCGGAGCCCTGGAGAAGAACCGCGATCCGAACGACGATACTCAGCCGTGGCTCAGTGTGCAGACGCTCCTGGAAGGCTCCGATGCGGTCATGATCGGTTATCCCAAGGAGTCGGTCGCAGAGGTTCGCAAAGCGTTCCGGCAAGTGACGGACGTCTATTCCGATCGGAGCAGTCCGGACCGGGCAGCCCAATTCGCCACGGCCATGAAGGGTTTCGCGGCGGCCGTACGGCAGTTGGGCGAACAGGTGGAGCCGCTGCGTGCCACGCTCCCGATTCGCCAGAAAGACGACGAACTGATTGCCGCCACCGCGTATCCGCCCTCCGACTACACACAGGCCGAGGTCGCCTATTACCGCCTTGATCCGTTTTTCTGGTCGTGGATAGTCGGCGCGCTGGCGATGACCAGTCTCAGCCTGGCGTTTGGCGTGCTGCGCAAGCCGATGTTTGCCCTGGGGCTTGTCGTGCTCCTGGCGGCCCAGTTGTTGACTGTCTACGGTCTGGGACTTCGCGTCCACATCACCGGCTGGGCTCCGGTGACCAACATGTTCGAGACGGTGATCTTCGTGGCCCTGGTCGTGGGCGTGATGGGGTTGTGGTTTACCGTGCTCCCGATGGTCTGGTCCGGCCTGACCAGTGCCTGGCGCATGACGGCGATTCCCTGGACGCCGGAAGCCTCGCCGCTTTCCGCGGAACAGCGCGAGTTGGCAAGCCCGACCACCTGGAATGCGATCAGCCTCGCCTTGGCCGTGCCGCGGCTGGCCCTTGCCGCGGCGATCTTCTGGATCCTTGCCATGGCGTCCTATGGCACCGACGGCGGCTATACGATCGTCAAGCTCTTGCCGAGGATCGATGTCGGTTCATCGCTGCCCACCGTCGGCAACGTCATCGTCTGGCTGGTCGGTCTGTCGATGCTCGGCCTGGCCATGTGGCTTCTGCCCCGGACGATCCTCGCCGGTCTGGTGAGCGTGGTTACCATTCCCTACACTTGGATCAAGCAGGGCATGCGAAAACCGGGCGAGCAGGTACTGGCACGCAAGCCGTTCGCGTTGGTCGGTGCCGGCGTGGCGTTTTTCGCCGCCCTGGTCGCCTACTACGCCCCGGCGTTCGACAAGAACATCAACCCGCTGATGCCCGTCCTGCGTGACAACTTCTGGCTGACGATGCACGTGCTGACGATCACCGCCAGCTATGGTGCCGGGGCCTTGGCCTGGGGCTTGGGCAACATCGCCCTGGCTTACTACCTCTTCGGCCGCTACCGCGATCCCGTGGAGACGACCCTCGGCACACAAGGGCCGTCAGCCGCCGGAAACCAACCGACAACGACGTTCCTCGCCCGGCGGTCCCCGGAGGTCTGCGACTCGCTGGGCACGTTCAACTATAAGTCGATGCAGGTCGCCGTGTTGCTGTTGGCCGCCGGCACGATCCTCGGCGGGCTCTGGGCCGATGTCTCCTGGGGGCGTTTCTGGGGCTGGGATTCCAAGGAGGTCTGGGCCCTCGTGTCGTTACTGATCTACCTGGCCATCCTCCACGGCCGATCGGCCGGAATCTTCGGCAACTTCGGCTTGGCCGTTGGTTCCGTGTTCGGCGCCACGGCGATCCTGATGGCCTGGTACGGCGTCAACTTCGTCCTCGGCAGCGGGCTGCACTCCTATGGCGAGGGAACCGGCGGCTTCGCCTGGGTGTTGGCCATCCTGACCATCAACTGGCTCTTCACCGCCACCGCCGGCATTCGCTACTACTTGGAAACACACCTTCCGCTGCCGCCGACGGCCCCCCAAGAAGCGTCCACGGGACAGGAGTGTGCCACGGCTTGCCTGGAAGGCAAACAGTAGCACACGCGACAGCGGAGCGTGCCAGCGCTATTCGGCGCCGGGCAAGGGGAGACACCGCAAGAGGCCGTTGGCCTCGCGGGTCGCGGGGACTTGAGCGATGCTGCTGGGCACCAAGGTCCGCACGAGCGATGCGACGGGTTGAGGCTGGCTGGTGGCCTGGCTCAAGAGCAGCGGCCCGTAGCGGTCCACGAGGATCGCGCCGGATCCGGCCGAGGGACACTGGCCGTGAAGCGCGAGTCCACGAGCGTCCAGAGAGAACCAGAGTCCAAGCTGCTCATACGGCAGAAGCGGCTCGGCCCCGGGCACCTCTTGGCCGCGAAGCAACGCCAGATGCTCGACCGAGGTCTCCACGAGCGAGCGGCTGACCTCGCCCTGACCGCCAACCATGGAGCCGGTGAGGAGTTGCAGGCGTCCCTGCTGGAACTGGGCTTCTTCGATGGCCACCTGAACCGTGCCGCGAATCCTGTGCGGCGACCGGCCGTTAAGCAACCGCTCCAGGTCGACAGCCAGGAATTGGCCCTTGGCCAGCCCGCCATCCCAGCCTTGCGGCGTTTCGGCGGCCCAAAGGTACCCGAGATATCCGCTTTGCGGCCCCAAGAGTTCCAGCGAAGGAAAGACCGCCGCCAACAGCGAGCAGGGCAGGGGAGTCCCGCCGGTCTGCAAGGCGAATCGAGTCGTCGGGGGATCCGTCTTCCGGTCGCGTGCAATCCGGATCTTGGTCCCCTCCGTCTTTTCGGCCTCCTGCCGGAAACTAATA